>DASSYK010000149.1:0-7231 GCA_035703345.1 Solirubrobacterales bacterium | reverse complement strand
CCCCACCTTCGGGCGGAGGGGGCTCGGCAAGCTCGTCGCCCAGGCCCGCGCCGGGGGCCTCGAGGAGGTGACCGGCCGCCTGCTCTACGACGAGTCCGTCTTCGACCGCAAGCGCGGGGTGCGCCAGCCCGGGATCTCGGGAGGCCCGTTCGGCTACGTGGGCAGGCTCTCGGGCCTCGCCTTCGAGGGGGGCGGCTCGATCGACCCCGCCCGCAGCGCGGCGGGCACGGCGATCTCGATCCTGCGCAAGCGCGGCGTGAAGGTCTCCAAGCAGACGGCGCCGGGGGACGCCCCCGCCTCCCCGGCGGCGGACCAGCTCCTCGGCGAGTTCTTCTCGGCCCCGCTCCGGGACATCGCGCGGACCACCAACACCTACTCGGTCAACTACTACGCCGAGATGCTGCTCAAGGGGATCGCCGCGGACGAGCGGGGGCGCGGCACCACGAAGGCCGGGGTCGAGGAGATCAAGGAGTTCTCGGCCGCGGCCGGCGCCCCTCTCCGCACCGTCAACGGCTCCGGTCTCAGCCGCACGGACATCGCCACGCCGCGCGCCGTGGGTGCCCTCCTCTCGCACATGCTCGCGCAGGACGAGGAAGTCCGTGAGTCCTTCCTCGGCTCGCTCGCGGTCGCCGGAGGCACGGGCACCCTCGCCCGCCGCATGCGCGGCACGGCCGCGCAGGGCGAGTGCATCGGCAAGACCGGCACCCTGACGGGGGTCAGCGCCCTCAGCGGCTACTGCGAGGTCGCTCCCGACCGCTTCGTCGTCTTCTCGATCCTGATGAACCGCGTCGACGTCGGCCGCGCCCACGTCGCGCAGGACCGGATGACGGCGCTGATCGCGCGCTACCGGCCCTAGCGGTCCCCCACCAGCTCGCGCAGCCCGTCCTCGTCGATCACCTCGGTGCCCAGCTCGTTCGCCTTCGCGAGCTTCGAGCCGGGACTGTCGCCCGCGACGACGTAGTCGGTCTTCTTCGAGACCGCGTTGACGACCTTGCCGCCCGCGCGCTTGATCAGCTTCGTCGCCTGCTCGCGGCTCAGCTCGGGGAGGGTGCCCGTGAGGACCACCGTCTTGCCCTCCAGCGGGCCTCCCTCCACGCGCCGCTCCGAGGCGTCCAGCTCCATGCGCAGGCCGGCGGTGCGCAGGCGGTCGATCAGCTGCTCGGCGCGCTCCTCGTGCAGCTCCTCGAAGATCTGCTCGGCCAGGACCGGCCCGATGCCGTCGGCCTCCAGGATCTGGCCGGGCTGGGCGGCGAGCAGCGCGTCCATCGTGCCGAAGTGCTCCGCCAGCGACTCGGCGTTGACGAAGCCGACCCCGGGGATGCCGAGCGCGTAGAGGACGCGTGAGAACGGCTGCTGCTTCGCTCCCTCGATCTCGGCGATCAGGTTCTTCGCGGACACCTCGCCGAAGCCCTCGAGCGCGGCCACCTTCTCGACGGTCAGGTCGAAGATGTCCGCGGAGTCCGCGATCAGGCCCTCCTCGAGGAACCGGTACGCGTTCTTCTCGCCGAGCCCCTCGATCTCGAGCGCCCCGCGGAAGTGCTTGACGAGCTGGAACTGCTGGCCCGGGCAGCCCGTCCGGTTCGGGCAGATCGTGAAGACCGAGTCCTCCGGCTTCACCGTCGGCGTGCCGCAGAGCGGGCACTTCTTCGGCGGCCGCGCCCGCCGGGCGCCCTTCCTGCGGCGCTGGATGATCGGCGAGACGACCTGCGGGATCACGTCGCCCGCGCGCAGCACCACGACCTCGTCGCCCTCGCGCACGTCCTTGCGCTCCAGGTCCTCCTCGTTGTGGAGCGTGGCGGTGCTGACGGTGACGCCCGAGACGTGCACCGGCTCCAGCATCGCGAACGGCAGCAGGTGCCCGGTGCGGCCGACGTTCCAGACGATCTTGTTCAGCTTCGTCGTCGCGGTCGAGGGCGGGAACTTCCAGGCGATCGCCCAGCGGGGCTCGCGGCCGGCCACTCCCAGCTCCCGCTGCAGCCCACGGTCGTCGACCTTGACCACGACGCCGTCGATCTCGAAGTCGAGCTGGTCGCGGCGTCCCTCCCACCAGCGGCAGCGCTCGGCGACCTCGTCGATCCCCTGGTGCAGCTCGATCTCGTCGTTGACGGGGAAGCCGCGCTCGCGCAGCCACTCGAGCATCTCGCTGTGGCTCTCGGGCTCCCAGCCGCCGCGAGCCCCGATGCCGTAGGTCCACAGCGAGAGCGGGCGGGAAGCGGTGATCTTCGGGTCGAGCTGGCGCAGCGAGCCGGCCGCGGAGTTGCGCGGGTTCGCGAACGTGGTCTCCCCCGCCTCCGCCCGCTGCTCGTTCAGCTTCGCGAACTCGGCGATCGGCAGGTACACCTCGCCGCGGACCTCGACCAGCTCCGGGGCATCGTCGATCTTCAGGGGGATGGCCGAGACCGTCCGCAGGTTCCGGGTGACATCCTCGCCGACGCGCCCGTCGCCGCGGGTCGCGCCCCGCGTGAAGTAGCCGTTCTCGTAGGTCAGCGAGATGGCGAGGCCGTCCACCTTCGGCTCCGTCACGTAGCGGATCTCGCGGCCCTCGATGTCGAGCCGCTCGAGGCCGCGCTCGATCCGCTTTGCCCAGGCGCGCAGCTCCTCCTCGTTTCGCGCGTTGCCGAGGGAGAGCATCGCCTCGGCGTGGGTGTGGTGGCCGAACTTCTCGAGCGGCGCCCCGCTGACCCGCTGGGTTGGCGAGTCGGGGGTGATCAGGTCCGGATTGGCCTCCTCGATCTCCCCCAGCTCGCGCAGCAGGTCGTCGTAGGTGGTGTCCGAGATCTCGGGGTCGTCCTCCTGGTAGTAGCGCCGGTCGTGGTAGGCGATCAGGCCGCGCAGCTCCTGCGCGCGCCTCGCCGGGGACTTCTGCTGCTTCGCCGGGCTCACGGCGTCGCGTCGGCGGCGGGCTCCATCGCTGCGGCGAGCATCCCCGCGAAGTCCCAACGGCGCAGCGTGTCGAGCCCGGCGCGGTCGGTGAGGTCGAAGTGGAGCGTGCTGACGGAGATGCGCCCCTTCGCGATCGCCGAGAGGTCCGACCCCTCCTCATCCTCGAACGAGGGCTCGAACCCGTAGATCTCGTAGCGCTTGCGGCCCTTCGGGTCCTCCTCGACCAGCCTCAGCTCGTCGTTGTAGAGGCGCTTGCCGAGGTGCGTCACCTCGATCGCGGTCGGCTCCCCGGCCGGGCAGTTGACGTTGATCAGGGTGTCGGCGGGAAGCGGGTCGGTCATCAGCCGGCGCACGAGCTGGGCCGCGAAGGCGGCCGCGACATCGAAGTCGAAGTGGCGGCCGAGCCGGAAGTCCATCTCGCGCGCGCCCGACTGCTGGGAGATCGCGATGGCCGGGATGCCGAGCACGATCCCCTCGAGCGCAGCGGCGACGGTGCCCGAGTAGGTGATGTCGTCGCCGAGGTTGGCGCCGTGGTTGATCCCGGAGACGATCAGCTCGGGGCGCTCGCCGAGCAGCCCGAGGTCGGCGAAGCGGACGCAGTCGACCGGCGTGCCGTCGGTGGCGAATCCGGTCGTGCCGTCCTCGAACTGGATCTCCTCGACCCAGAGGGGCGAGCGGGTCGTGATGCTGCGCGCCGTCGCGCTGCGGTTGGAGTCGGGGGCGATGACGCTCACCTCCGCCTCCGGCAGGGCCGCGATGCCGCGGCGCAGCGCGTTGATGCCCGTCGCCCCGATCCCGTCGTCGTTTGTGATCAGCACCCGCATCGGGTACCGATTCTAAGGAGGGGCCCTGCGGCTACCCGCCCCCGTAGGCGATGACCATCTCGGTCGCGATGCCGGCGAAGACCCCAGCCGCCAGCATCAGCAGGCCGAGCTCGCGATGGCCGATCCGGCGCATCGCGCTCCAGACCTCGCCGATGACGTAGAGGATCGCGCCCGCCGAGACGGCATAGAAGAGAAGCTCGAGCGGCTCGGAGTTGACCTCGTAGCCGAGCATGGCGCCGAGGAAGACCGGCGCCCCGCCGACCAGGCCCGCCACGAGCAGCCAGGTCCAGCTCGGGCGCACGTCGCCGAGCGGGCCGATGATCCCGAAGCCCTCGGTCGCGTTGTGGACGGCGAAGCCCACGATCAGGACCGTCGCCAGGCCGATCTCGCCCGTGCTCGCCGCGACGCCGATCGCGAGCCCTTCCGCGAAGTTGTGGATGCCGATGGCGGACGCGATCGTCATGCCGGTGCGCAGCGCGCGCGAGCGCTCGGCGTGGGCGCCGCTGACGGCGATCTCCGCCCCCTCGACGGCGAGTGCATCCACGGAGCCGCCCGCGATGGGCGGCGGCTTCGGCCGCATGCGGCGCTCGACGAGCGCGAGGCCGGCGCTGCCGAGGGTGAAGCCGAGCCCCAGCATCAGGCCGAGGCCGATGCCCTCCGCCAGGCTCCCCTCGCCCTCGCCCAGCGCCTCGAAATGCTCCTCGACGATCTCGACGCCGTGGACCAGGACCTCGGCGAAGAGGAACGCGAGCACCCCGACCGAGAACATCGCGAGCGCCACCCGTGCGCGGGTGGAACCGAGCTGGATCCGCCCGAAGGGCAGGCCCAGGTAGATCGTGAAGCCCGCCAGGGCTCCGAGGATGACCGTCTCGCCGAACGACATTCGGCGGCGAACGATACCGGAGTTTAGGGTTCCCTAACCGGCGGGTAGCTGACGGCGGCGAGGTAGAGGCCGTGGGGGCGCGCCGTGTCCCCGGCGGCGGTCCGGGGCCCGCCCTCGAGCAGCCGCTCGAACTCGTCGAACGGCCGCCTCCCTGCGCCCACCTCCAGCATGGTCCCGACGAGCACGCGGACCATGTTGCGCATGAAGGCCTCGGCCTCGATCCAGAACTCGAGCAGCTCGAAGTCGGCCGCGGCCGCGGAGGCCGCGCGCGTGCCGAGCGCGCGGCCGCGCCGCCACTCGGCGCGGAGGATGTCGCGCTCGAAGCGCACGTGCTCGGTCCTGGTGGGAGTGAAGGCGGTGAAGTCGTGCGTGCCGGGGAGCGCGGCGGCGCAGCGCTCGAGCAGCCCCGGATAGACCCTGTGCGGCCAGAAGAGCGACAGCCCGCGCTCGAAGGGGCTCTGCACGGGGGCTGCGAGGACCCGATAGCAGTAGGTGCGGGAGATCGCGTCGCGGCGGGCGTCGAAGCCGGGAGGGGCCTCGGAGGCCCGGAGGACCGCGATGTCGTCGGGGGTGAGGGCGTTGAGCGCGCGGCCGAGGACCTGGGGAGGCTCGCCGGGGAGCTCGAAGCTGGCGACCTGCCCCCAGGCGTGGACCCCGGCGTCGGTGCGCCCGGCCACGGTCAGCGCCACGGGCTCGCCCAGGAGGCGCGCCAGCGCGGCCTCGAGCTCTCCCTGCACCGTGCGCAGGCCCGGCTGGGCGGCCCACCCCGCAAATTCCGCCCCGTTGTAGGCGAGGTCTAGACGAATCGTGCTCATGGCGCGAGACTATGCGGCCAATGACCCCGCCGGAGTCCGACGAACCGGTAGGCATCTCCCACGAGGAGGCGCGCCAGGAGCTGCTCGAAAGCCACGGACGGAACCTGGTCGGCCTCGCCGCCTACGAGATCGTCCTGATCATCCTCGCGGTCGTCGGCGGCGCGATCGCCTTCGAGGAGATCGACAACTGGTCGCAGTGGATCGTGCTCGGCGCCGTCATCTTCACCCTGATCGGCTTGATGATCGCGCTCAACCCGAACCGCAGGGGCGCCTGAGGTGTGAGGCGTCTCACCCAGCGGCCGCGGAGAGAGGCGTAGCCTCGACACAACCGACGAGGGAGAGGAATGGGCAATCTGGACATCACCCAGCGCAACCAGCTCGAGCGCAGCACGCTGTCGGGGAGCGACAGCCTCCGCCGCGGCTCCGAGAAGGGAGCAGCGGTCTACAGCGTGATCGCCCTGGTCATCGGCGTCGTCCTCAGCATCGTCGCGCTGAGCACGATCGAGAACTGGACCCAGTGGGTCGTCCTCGCCGTGATCGTGCTGACGGTGATCGGCTTCATGATCGCACTCAGCCCGAACCGCCGCGGCGCCTAGCCACGGGTCAGTAGGGCCGCTGCAGACGGGGCCGCCTCCTCGGCCGGCGCGGGCGCGACCACTCGGGCTTCTCCCAGACCTGCTCGGCGCGCGCCGCAGCCTCCTGCTCGACCCCGGGATGGCAGCTCCGGCAGACCGGCTCGAGGTTCTCGAGGACGTCGGGCCCGGCGTAGCGCCGCCGCGGGATCTTGTGGTGGGCGACGAGGTCGTCCTCGGAGCCGCAGCGGACGCACTTCGCGCCCGTCGTGACCGTCGCGGACAGGACCGCCCACGACTGCTGTTGGGGGAACTGCTTCATCGGGCCCATCTCACAGCGTCCGCCGGACGCCGCCGCGGGCCCTCGTCCGGGCCGTGGGCACGCGGAAGGACGCGGCCGCCTACACCCGCAGGACCCGCAGGGACCCGAGCATCGCGCCGACCCCGAGTGCGGTGCCGAGCGCCCAGGCGACGACCGCCTCACCTCCGGGCACGGAGAGCTCGTAGAAATCGCGCAGGAAGGGGACCACGAGCGCGAGCGCGAACAGCGCCCCCATCAGCGCGCAGACGCCGGCGACCGCGAGACGCCGGGGTCCGCGCTCGGCCTCGAGCCGCATGACGACCGCGAGGCCGCCGACGACGACGATCCCGGTGGCCACGGTGCGCGACTCGCGCAGGCCGAGGTCGAAGCCGTAGCGCGCGAGCAGGTACCCGGCCGCTATCCCGGCGCCCAGCGCCAGGCCCGCGGGCACCGCGAAGCGCGCGACCGATCGCAGGAAGCCCTCGGGGCGCCACGGACCCGAGCTCGGCGCCAGCGCGAGCACGAACGCGGGGATGCCGATGGTGACGGTCGAGGCGATCGTGAACTGGCGCGGAAGCAGCGGGAAGGTGGCCGTCGGTATCGCGATCGCCAGCCCCAGAAACGCGGTGAAGACGGACTTGGTCACGAACAGGCGCGCGACGCGCTGGATGTTGCGCAGGATCTGGCGGCCCTCGGCGACCATCCCCGGGACGACCGCGAAGTCGTCGCGCACGAGCACGAGGTCGGCGACCGAGCGCGTCATCTGCGAGCCCGAGCCCTGCGCGATCGCGAGGCGCGCCTGCTTCAGCGCCGGTACGTCGTTGACGCCGTCGCCGACCATCGCCACGTAGCGCCCCGCGCCGTTCAGCGCCTCGACCACCGAGCGCTTGCCGTCCGGCGAGATGCGGCCGACCGCGGGGGCGGCGAGCACGGCGGCCCGGAGCGCCTCGGGG
>DASSYK010000150.1:0-8717 GCA_035703345.1 Solirubrobacterales bacterium | reverse complement strand
CTCGAACTCATCGCTGAGGACGGGGGCGCCGACGATCCCTTCGAACGAGGGCGCGCCGACGAAGCGCTTCGCGACGGGGGTCATCAGCACGCGCACGGCGTGCCCTTCGCGGGTTGCGAGGCGCGCGAACTCGAGCGCCTTGTACGCCGCGATGCCTCCAGTCACTCCCAAAAGGACGCGGGCCATGGGGCCCCTCCTTCGACGGTCTCGGCGCTAGGCCTTGTACTCGAACTTGAGCTTGCCGGCGGCGATCTCCTCGAGCGCGATCGTGAGGTAGTTGCCGGTTCCGGTGTCGACCATCGGCGGCGTGTACTCGCCGTAGGCGCCCTCGGAGAGGGAGTGGTAGTAGGCGTTGATCTGGCGGGCGCGCTTCGCCGCGATGACTACGGCGGCGTAGTGGGAACCCGTCTGATCGAGAAGCTTGTCGACTCGTGGCTTGATCATCTGGCGGCCATTCTAGATGACTGACCCCGATCGCCGTGCGACCGGGCGGGTCATCCGGGCGGACGGGGGTCGGAATCAGGCGTCTCTGCGAGAGCCTCCCGGACCAGCCGCACGAGCTCCTGCGAGCAGCGCTCGATCTCATCGTTGACGACGACATGGGGGAAGTCGACCTGGGACTCGAGCTCGATCTCGGCGGTCCGCAGGCGCCGCTCGATCGCCTCGGTCGAGTCGGTGGCCCTGCCCTCCAGGCGCTCGCGCAACGCCACCGGGTCGGGCGGCGCGATGAAGATCAGGATCGCCTCGGGCATCCCCGCGCGGACCTGGCGCGCTCCCTGCACCTCGATCTCCAGCACCACCGAGCGCCCCTGCCGCAGCCTGTCCTCGACCGCCTCGCGGAGCGTCCCGTAGCGGTTGCCGCTGTAGGTCGCGTACTCGAGGAAGTCGCCTGCGTCCACCCGGCGCTCGAATTCCCCGTCGGTGAGGAAGTGGTAGTCGCGCCCGTCCACCTCGCCGGGCCGCGGCTCACGCGTCGTCGCCGAGATCGAGAGCTCCAGCTCGGGGACGGCATCGAGCAGCTTCGCGATCAGCGTGCCCTTGCCGACGCCCGACGGGCCGGTGATCACGAAGACCTTGCCGCGCTCGGCCATTGCAGCGGACCCTAGACGGCGAGGCCGAGCGAAAAGCGCGCGGCGTGCGGCGAGTTACCTGCGCAGCTGGGCGACGAGCTCGGCGCGCTGCCGCTCGGAGAGGCCGCCGATGGTCTTGGACGGCGAGATGCGGCACTGGTTGAGGATGCGGTTCGTCTTCACGCGGCCGTACTTGGGGACGGCGAGCAGCATGTCGAGAACCTTCGCGGTCAGCACGTACTCGGGCGGGTCAAGCAACAGCGTCTGGATCTTGACCCTGCCGGCCTTGAGGTCGCGCTTCAGCTGAGCCCGCTGCGAGCGGATGTTGTTCGCCCTCTTCAGGGCCTCCATCCTCTGGTCCAGTGATCTCTCCGGAGCGGCGTTGGAGGTCTGGACCGGCGCGTTCACGGAGCGGCAGTATATCCGTGGCTCCCGTGCTCGCGTTCACGTTTCTCTGCTCTGCGCGAAAAACTTCGATCTAGGCCGGGGCCGCTCGTAACAACCCGCTCAATTCAGCCGCCACCCGCACCCCCGCGGCGGGGTCCCGGAAGCTCTCCGTTCCGACCGCGACGACCCTCGCTCCGGCAAAGATCAGCTCGGCGGCGTGGCGCCCGCTCGCGACTCCCCCCATTCCGATGACCGGGATCGAGACGGCGGCCGCGACCTCGCGGACCTGGTGGAGCGCCACCGCCCGGACCGCCGCGCCGGAGAGCCCGCCGCTGCCCGCCCCCAGCCAGGGGCCGACCCCTTCGGGGTCCATGGCCGCGGCGCGCAGCGTGTTGATCAGCGAGACGGCGTCCGCCCCGCTCTCCTGCACCGCGACCGCGACGGGGGCCGGTTGGGCGTTCGGGGTCAGCTTCACGAGCAGCGGCTTGTCGGTGAGCGGGCGCAGGCACTCCAGCAGCGCTCCCGCCTCGGCCGGCGACTCGCCGACGATCAGCCCCGATTTCACGTTGGGGCAGGAGATGTTGAGCTCGAGGGCCGCCACCTCGTCCCGCGGGGCGACCCCCTCCACCAGCCGCGCGAACTCTTCCCGGCTCGTCGCCATCACCGAGACGATCAGCGGGACGGGAAGCTCCGCGAGCAGGGGAAGGTCGTGCTCCAGGAACCCGCCGAGGCCCTTGTTCGGCAGGCCGATCGAGTTGATCAGCCCGGAGGGGGTCTCCCAGAGGCGCGGCGGCGGGTTGCCTGCCCGCGGCTCGGGGGTGATCGTCTTGGAGACGAAGGCCGAGAACGGGAAGCTCGCGATGAGCTCGTCCCCGAAGGCCCGCATGGCCGCGATCGCGTCGAAGGTGCCCGAGCCGTTGATCACCGGGTGCGCGAGGCGCAGCCCGCAGAGCTCGGTGGCCGGGCCGGGCGCGGCGCCGTTCGCCTCGGTCGCCATCAGTGCCCTCCCGAGCCCTTGATCAGGGCGGTCTCGACCTGATCGCCGCGGACCACCGGGCCGTCGATGCAGAGGCGCATGTAGCCGCCGCCCGCGAGCGGGACGGCGCAGCCGAAGCACGCTCCGAAGCCGCACGCCATCGGCGCCTCCATCGCGAGCTCCGACGCGACCCCCCGCTCGGCGCAGAGGACGCGGACCGCCTCGAGCATCGCCGGGGGCCCGCAGGCGTAAACCGCGGCGCTGCGCGCGTCGTCCCCCTCGAGCAGGACCGATAGGAGGTCGGTGACGTAGCCGCGGTGGCCCTGATGGCCATCCTCGGTGGCGATCCGCATCTCCGAGCAGCGGAAGAGGTCGATGCCGCCGAAGCGCTCGCGATCGCGGAAGCCGAGCAGGACGCGGGTGGGAACTCCGGCGCCCGAGAGCCTGCGGCGCCACAGCGCCAGGGGAGCCACACCGATCCCGCCGCCGACGAGGATCGCCCCGGCGGCGTCCGGGTTGACGTCACGCGGCGGGGCGAAGGGCCGCCCCAGCGGCCCGGTGACCCAGAGCCGCTCGCCCGGCTCGACCCGGCAGAGCCGCCCGGTGCCGGGACCGACGTCGTGCAGCAGGAAGTCGAGCCGCACGCCCCCGCGCTCGCGCTCGCAGTCCGCGACGGAGAACGCCCGCGCCAGGTAGGGGCGGCCGTCCGCTCCGCCCCAGCCCGACTCCGCGGCCAGCATGTAGAACTGCCCCGGCGCCGGCTCGGGCCCTTCCGGATCGAGTGCGGAGAAGACCCTGTAGGCACCCGATGCCTGATTGCGCGTGATCTCGCAAAGGCGGCGGCCGAACGGCGCCGTGGCCCTGGCCGGCTCCACCGTCACCTGCTCGATGGCTCGCGCTCCCGGCTGTGCAGCTCCTGGAGGGCGTGCACCTCCGCCTCCCGGCCGACCCCGGCGAAGATCGCGCGGGCGGCCGCGGAGGCCCCGGTCATCGTCGTGATGCAGGGAATGCCGCGGCGGAAGGCCTCGGAGCGGATCTCGTAGCCGTCGGTGCGGGCGCCCGAGCCCGTCGGGGTGTTGACGACCATGTCGACCTCGCCGCTGCGGATGCACTCGACGACGTTGGGCGATCCCTCCCCGATCTTCTTGATCTTCCGCACCGGGACGCCCATCGCCGAGATCGACTGGGCGGTTCCAGACGTGGCGATCACCTCGAAGCCCAGGTCGTGGAAGCGGGTCGCAAGCTCCGCCGCCGCAGCCTTGTCGGAGTCGGTGACGCTGATGAAGACCGTCCCCTTCTCCGGCAGGGAGAGCCCCGCCGCCGCCTGGGCCTTGCCGAAGGCGGTCGGGAAGTCGGCGGCGATCCCCATCACCTCGCCCGTGCTCCGCATCTCCGGCCCGAGCAACGCGTCGGCTCCGACGAAGCGCGCGAATGGCAGCACCGCCTCCTTGACGCTCACGTGGGAGGGGCTCGTGCTCGGGAGCTCCTGGTGCGCCAGGGACTCCCCCAGCATCAGGCGGGCGGCGATCTTGGCGAGCGGCGCCCCGATCGCCTTGCTCACGAACGGGATCGTCCGCGAGGCGCGCGGGTTTGCCTCGATCACGAACAGCTCGCCGCCGGCGACGGCGTACTGGACGTTGATCAGGCCGATGACGCCGAGCTCCAGGGCGAGCTTGCGCGTCGTCGCGCGGATCTCGGCGAGCATCTCCTCGCCGAGGCTCAGCGGCGGGATCACGCAGGCCGAGTCGCCGGAGTGGACCCCCGCCTCCTCCACGTGCTGCATCACCCCGGCCACGAAGCAGTCCTCCCCGTCCGCGAGCGCGTCGACATCGACCTCGATCGCGTTCTCGAGGAAGCGGTCGAGCAGCAGCGGGTGCTCCTGGTCCGCCTTCACGTTGGCCTTCAGGTACGTCTCCAGGGCCTCGGCCGAGTAGCAGATCTCCATCGCGCGCCCGCCGAGCACGTACGACGGCCGGACCAGTAGCGGGAAGCCGACGTCCTCGGAGATCGCCACGGCCTCCTCGGCCGACAGCGCCGTCCCGTAGGGCGGGTGCTTGATCTCGAGCCACTTCAGCAGCGCGCCGAACCGGCCGCGGTCCTCGGCGAGGTCGATCGCCTCGACCGGCGTGCCGAGCAGCGGAAGCCCCGCCGCCTCCAGCGCCCGTGCGAGCCGCAGCGGGGTCTGCCCGCCGAACTGGACGATGACGCCCTCGGGGCGCTCGACCTCGGCGACCGCCAGCACGTCGTCGACGGTCAGCGGCTCGAAGTAGAGCCGGTCCGAGGTGTCGTAGTCGGTCGAGACGGTCTCGGGGTTGCAGTTGACCATCACCGCGTCGCGGCCCATGTCGCGGGCGGTCATCGCCGCGTGCACGCAGCAGTAGTCGAACTCGATCCCCTGGCCGATCCGGTTCGGCCCGGAGCCGAGGATCATCACCGAAGGCTTGTCGCCGCGCTCGACCTCGCCGGGCACCCCCGGACGCGAAGCAGAGGAGGTGCGGGTGTGCGGGGCGCGCTCGTGGGCCGAGTAGAAGTAAGGGGTGCGTGCCTCGAACTCGGCGGCGCAGGTGTCGACCGACCTGAAGGATCGCACCAGGCCCTCGGTGCCGTCTCCCTCGGTCGCGAGCTCGCGCAGCTCGCGCAGGAACCAGGGGTCGATCATCGTCGCCTCGTGCACGGCGTCGAGCTCGACGCCGCGGCGGAAGGCCTCGTCCAGCAGGTCGAAGCGGTCCGAGGACGGCGTGGCGAGCCGCTCGAGCAGCTCGCCGGTCGAGGCGGGCACGTCCGCCGGCTCGTCCAGCTCGCGCGAGCGCATCGCCTTCGCGAACGACTCGCGGAAGGTGCGGCCGATCGACATCACCTCGCCGACGGACTTCATGTGGGTCGTCAGCTCGCCCTTCGCCCCCGGGAACTTCTCGAAGGCGAAGCGCGGGATCTTGGTGACGACGTAGTCGATCGTGGGTTCGAAGGAAGCCGGTGTTGCCCGTGTGATGTCGTTGGGGATCTCCTCCAGGGCGTAGCCGACCGCGAGCTTCGCGGCCATCTTCGCGATCGGGAAGCCCGTCGCCTTGGAGGCGAGGGCCGAGGAGCGCGAGACGCGCGGGTTCATCTCGATCACCACGATCTCGCCGGTCTCGGGGTTGACCGCGAACTGCACGTTGGAGCCGCCCGTCTCGACCCCGACGGCGCGGATCACGCGGATCGCCTGGTCGCGGAGGTCCTGGTAGAGCGAGTCGGTCAGCGTCTGCGCCGGCGCGACGGTGACGGAGTCGCCCGTGTGGACCCCCATCGGGTCCACGTTCTCGATCGAGCAGATGATCACGACGTTGTCGTTGCGGTCCCGCATCACCTCGAGCTCGAACTCGCCCCAGCCGAGCACCGACTCCTCGACCAGCACCTGGTTGATCGGGCTGGCGGCGAGCCCCTCGGAGATCACCTGGCGCAGCTCGGTCTCGGTGTGGCCCACTCCCCCGCCCTGGCCCCCGAGGGTGAACGCGGGCCGGACGATCGCGGGGAGCTCGATCTCGCCCTCCGCCATCGCGCGCTCGGCCTCGTCGATCGAGCCGATGATGCGCGACCACGGCACCCGCAGGCCTGCGCCCTCCATCGTCTCCCGGAAGGCCTCGCGGTCCTCGGCGCGGTGGATCGCCTCGTAGTCGGCGCCGATCAGCTCGACCCCGAAGCGCTCCAGGGTGCCGTCGTCGTGCAGGGCCTTGGCCAGGTTGAGCGCCGTCTGGCCGCCCAGCGTCGGCAGCAGCGCGTCGGGGCGCTCCCGGTCGATCACCTTCGCGACGGGGCCGGGCAGCAGCGGCTCGACGTAGGTCCGGTCGGCGAACTCCGGGTCGGTCATGATCGTCGCCGGGTTCGAGTTGACCAGCACGACCTCGAAGCCCTCCTCCAGCAGGACCTTGCAGGCCTGCACGCCGGAGTAGTCGAACTCGGCCGCCTGCCCGATCACGATCGGCCCCGATCCCAGCAGCAGGATCTTGTGGATGTCGTCGCGGCGCGGCATCAGCTCGGTCCCCGCGCGCGCGAGGCCTCGATGCCCGCCAGGCGGGCCTGCTCGTGGGAGAGGAAGGCCCGACCCGCGACCCCCCTGCCGTCCTCCATCTCGTAGACCGCGCCGTACTCGCTCTCGGCCGCGGCGCCGCTCTCCCGGCCGACGATCCGCATCCGGCTCAGCACGAGCACGAACCGATCGTCGATCGCGCTCACCTCGAAATCGGACTGGATCGCCTCGTCGGCGATCGCCTCCATGTCCTCCTGCCAGGTCCTGAAGCCCTCCCGGCCGACGTAGGTCCGGTCGCCGAGAGCGGACACGGCCGGCTTCCACTCGAACTCGGGATGGAAGAACTCGTCGAAGTGGCGCTCGACCGCCCAGGGCCCCTCGCGCTCGTACAGCTCCACCAGGCGCCTGCTGATCTCCAGGTTCCGCTCCCGGGCCTGGCTCGCTGACGCGCTCATCGGCCCCCCCTCGGGTGCTCCGGCTGCCTCCGCCGCCATCACTCCGCCAGCTCCAGGAATCTGTCGAACAGGTAACGGGCGTCGTGGGGGCCCGGCCCGGCCTCGGGGTGGTACTGGACCGTGCACCCGGGGACGTCCTTGAGGACGAGTCCCTCGACGGTGCGGTCGTAGAGGTTCAGGTGCGAGAGCTCGGCCTCGCCGAAGTAGGTGGACCAGCGCACCGGCTCGTCCCCCTCGATCCTGCCCTCCCCGCCGGGCCCGCTGACGGCGAAGCCGTGGTTCTGGGACGTGATGTCGATGCGGCCGGTCTCGAGGTCCTTGACCGGGTGGTTGGCGCCACGGTGGCCGAAGGGGAGCTTGAAGGTGTCGAGCCCGACGGCCCGCGAGAGGAGCTGGTGGCCCAGGCAGATGCCGACCACCGGCTTGCGGCCGATCACGCCGCGCACGTTGTCGACGACGTAGTCGAGGGCGCCCGGGTCGCCGGGGCCGTTGGCGAGGAAGACGAGGTCGGGGTCGCGCGCCAGCACCTCCTCGGCGGACGTGTCGCACGGCACCAGCGTCAGCCGGCAGCCCCGCTCGCGCAGCTGGCGGACGATCGAGAGCTTGATCCCGGTGTCGATCGCGACGACGTGCGGGCCGTCGCCCTCGAACTCGATCGGCTCGCCCGGGGTCACCTCGGCGGCGAAGTCCGCGCCGGTCATCGAGGGCTCGGCGCCGACGCGCTCGCGCGCCTCGCTCTCGGGGGTCTCCGCCGGGAAGACGCCGCCGCGCATCGCGCCCCGGTCGCGGATCCGGCGGACCAGCGCCCGCGTGTCGACCCCGGTGATCGCCGGGACGCCGCAGTCGCGCAGCCAGTCGAGCCAGCCCCCCTCCGCGCTGGCGGCGTCCTCGCCGTTCTTCGCGTCGCGCATGATCACGGCGCGGGTGTGGACGCGGTCGGACTCCATCGCCTCGGCCGAGACGCCGTAGTTGCCGATCAGCGGATAGGTGAAGACGATGATCTGGCCCGCGTAGGAGGGGTCGGTGACGGCCTCCTGGTAGCCCGTCATCGAGGTGTTGAAGACGACCTCCCCGCAGGTGGTCTCGGGCGCGCCGACGAGGTCTCCGTCGAGGCGTGTCCCGTCCTCCAGCAACAGGTAACCCGGCCCGCTCATGCCGGGGCCTTCCTGACCTCCGCCCCCGGGTTGGGCGCGAACTCGAGGATCAGCCCCTGCACGGCCTTGAAGGAGTCGGTGCCGGCGCGGCCGACCAGCTCGAACAGGGCCGTCTCGACGTTGGTGACGACGGCGCCTGCGCGCTCCATCTTGTGGAGCCCGACCTGCTTCGACTCCGCGAAGCGGGAGCCGACCGCGTCCTCGCAGACATGCACCTCGAGGCCGTCGGCGAGCAGATCGAGCGCGGTCTGGTTGACGCAGACGTGGGTCTCGATGCCGCAGACCAGCGCCTGGTCGCGGTCGCCGAGGTCGAAGCCCTCGGCCTCGGCTGCGGAGAAGACGACCTTCTCGACCGGCTCGAAGTCGTCGCCGAAGAGCTCCCGCACCTCCGGAACGGTCCCGCCGAGCCCCTGCGGGTACTGCTCGGTCACGACGATCGGGATCCCGATCGCCTCGGCGCCCCGCACCAGCGTCGCGGTGGCGCGGGCGACGCGCTCGAAGTCGGGGACGGCCTTGCGGAAGGCGTCCTGGACGTCGACCACGACGAGCGCGGCGCGGTCCGCGTCGAGCTTGCCCGCGCTCATCCGGCGACCCCCATCGCGAAGCTTCGCTGCCGGTACGCGACGCGGCCGTCGGCAACCGTCATCAGCACGCGGCCGGTCAGCCGCC
>DASSYK010000051.1:0-5720 GCA_035703345.1 Solirubrobacterales bacterium | reverse complement strand
GAGCGCGTCGAGCTCGGCGGCGTCGTCCGTGCGGAACTCGATCAGCAGCGCCGCCGAGGCGGGATCGAGCTCCTTCCAGTGCTCCGGGGTGCCCGGGATCGAGTTCGCCGCGACCATCAGCGCCGGCGCCACCATCAGCTCGACCGCGCTGGCGCCGGCCGCGACCAGGTCGGGGACGGGCTCGGTCGCGGCCTCGATGCTCTCGAAGTGCACCCAGCGCGTGGTCGTCTGCGGGCGCAGCGGCACCGTCTCGAACGTCACGTCCGCGATGAAGGCGAGCGTGCCCTCCGAGCCCACCAGCAGCCGCCGGAAGATCTCCAGCGGTGTGTCGGCGTCGAGGAAGGCGCAGAGCCTGTAGCCCGTCGTGTTCTTGATCTCGAACTTCCTGCGGATGCGCGCGCTGAGCTCGTCGTCGGCGCGGATCTCGTCGCGGATCCGCTCGAGACCCCGCGCCAGCTCGGGCTCGGCGCGGGCGAAGTCCTGCTCCGCCCCGGGCGCGGAGCTGTCGATCACCGCCCCCGAGGGCAGCACGAACGTGAGCGCCCTCACCGTGCTGTACGAGTCGTGGGCCACTCCGCAGCGCATGCCGCCCGAGTTGTTGGCGACGACGCCGCCGACGCAGGCGATCTCCGTGCTGGCGGGGTCGGGGCCGAGCTTGCGCGAGTGCGGGGCGAGCACGCGGTTGGCGTGCCCCAGCAGGGTCCCGGGGCGGACCCGCGCCCGCGCGCCGTCGTCCGAGACCGTGACCCCGGTCCAGTGGCGGCGGACGTCGACCATGATCCCGTCGCCCTGCCCCTGGCCGTTGAGGCTGGTCCCGGCCGCACGCAGCGTCACCGGGATCCCCTTGCTGCGGCCGTACTCGAAGGCCTTGGCGACGTCTCCCGCGTCGCGGGCCATCACCACCACCTTGGGGAACAGCCGGTACGGGCTCGCGTCGGACGCGTAGCTGACGAGATCGATCGCCCGCGTCAGCAGGCGGTCCTCCCCGAGCAGGGAAACCAGGTCGGAGCGCAGCGGCTCGGGGGTTCCCTCGGCCAGCTCGTCGGGCGCGCGGTCCAGCGCGGCCTCGCTCGTCTCGAGAGCGATCGCGTCCGCCGGCGGCGCCAGCAGGTCCATCACGACCTCCCTGCGTCCTGGCACGCGCCTACGGGCATGCTCAGAACAGCGCCATTCCCGGCGCCACCGGGACCTCGATCAGCTCCGGGGCGCCGGACGCGAACGCGGAGGAGAGCGCGTCGCGCAGCTGCTCGCGGCCACTGACCCGGCTGGACGCGACGCCGTAGCCCTCGGCGACCTCCGAGGTGTTGACCGCCGGCAGGTCGAGGCCGGGCGCGCCCTTCACCTCCTCGACGTCGGCGAACCACTTGAGGATCGCGTACTCGGAGTTGCGCAGGACCAGGAAGGTGACGGGGATCTCGTACGCCGCGGCGGTCCACAGGCCGGTGATCGCGTACTGCGCCGATCCCTCCCCGAGGACGCAGACCACCGGGCGGTCGGGCTGCGCGAGCTGCACGCCGAGCGAGGCGGCGAGGCCGAAGCCGAGCCCGCCGCCCGCGCCGAAGAAGTAGCTGCCGGGCCTGGAGATGCGGAGCTGGTTGCGGACCGAGAGCGTCGCCGAGGGGGCCTCGAGCACGACGATCGCGTCCGCGGGCATCACGTCGGCGAGCGTGTGGTTGACCATGGTCGGCGTCAGCGGGTCGGTCTCCTCGCCGGGGACCGGGTCGGGGAGCGGCGCCGGCTCCGCGCGGGAGGCCTCGTCGAGCTCCGCGACCAGGGCGCGCAGCGTCAGCGCCACGTCGGCGACGATCGCGTCGCCCATCGGCGCCCGCGCCGCCTCGTCGGGATCCGAGGTGATCGCGACCAGCTCGGCCCCCTCGGGCAGCAGCGGCCCGGGGATGTAGGGGTAGTAGGGGAAGACCGAGGAGCCGGCGACCACGATCAGGTCCCTGCCCTTGAGCGTCTCGGCGACCGGCCCGATCGCCGGCGGCAGGACGCCCTGGAAGAGCGGGTGGCCCTCGGGGAACCCGATCCGCCCTCCGCCCGGGGCCGGCGATGCGAACACCGGCAGCTTCTGGAGCTCGGCCAGCGCGACGGCGTCGTCCCAGCCGCCCGCAGCGTCGACGTCGGGGCCGACGACCAGAACCGGGCTCTCGGCGGCGGCGATCCGGTGCGCCAGCGCCCTCACCGCCTCGGGGTCGGCGGTGGCGCGCGCGCCGACGGAGCGGCCGATCGCGTGGGCCACCTCGGCGTCGTCGACCTCGGCGCTCCAATCGTCCATCGGCAGAGAGACGAAGGCTGGGCCGCGCGGGGCGATGGAGGCCACGTGGATGGCCTTCGAGAGGGCCAGCGGGACGTCCTGCGCGCGCGGCGGCTCGTAGCTCGACTTGACGAAGGGGTGGACGACGCGGATCGCGTCCCTGTTCGTGAGGTTCGCGTTCATCGTGAGGTGCGCCCGGACCTGCTGGCCGGCCGTGACGAGCAGCGGCGACTTGTTCGCTTGGGCGTTGAAGATCGCGCCCATCGCGTTTCCCACGCCGGGCGCCGTGTGCAGGTTGACGTGGGTGACCCGGCCCGACGCCTGCGCGTAGCCGTCCGCCATCCCCACCACCACCGCCTCCTGGAGCCCGAGCACGTAGCGGAAGTCGTCGGGGAACTCCGCGAGCATCGGCAGCTCGGTCGAGCCCGGGGTGCCGAAGACCGTCGTCATCCCGTGCCGGCGGAAGAGGTCGAAACTGGCCTCGCGAACGGTGGTCATCGCAGCCGCAGCCTACTGTCGGTCTCCAGGTGGAGGAACCTGAAGCGCCAGGGCGCTCGCGCGGACCGCCTGCCCGGTTCGGGTCAGCCCCCCGGCGGGCGTTGTCGATCCGCCATCCCTGAATAGAATGGCGCCGCCTTGCTTGGTCCCGAGACCGCCAACTCGCCGAACGCGGACGACCTCAACACCCTGTACTGGGTGATGCTGATCGTCGGCATCGCCCTGGTGCTGGCGATCAACGCCGCGCTGATCGCGCTCGTCGTGCGCTACCGCGCCGAGCGCGGGCGCCGGGCGCGCCGGCTCTCCAGCCGCCGCCCGGCCCAGATGCTGGTCGGCGGGGCCTTCGCGGGGCTGGCGGCCATGATCTTCGCGCTCGCCGTGATCGTCACCGACAGCGCCAGCGAGGCCGAGAAGTCCGGGCCCGAGGGCCTCCAGGCCTCGATGCTGCGGACCGCTCAGCGCAACGTGGAGCCGCCGGCCCTCGGCGAGGGCGACGCGGAGCCGCTCGTGGTCAATGCCTCCGGCCAGCAGTGGCTGTGGCGCTACGAGTACCCGGACGGGACGTTCTCCTACTACGAGCTGGTCGTGCCCGTGGACACGACCGTGATCCTCAAGCTCGGCTCCACGGACGTCGTGCACCGCTGGTGGGTGCCAGGCCTCAGCGGCAAGTTCGACGCCGTGCCCGGCCAGTCGAACCAGACCTGGTTCAAGGCCGAGGAGACGGGCACCTTCGACGGCCAGTCCTACCAGTACTCCGGCGCCTCCTACGCGGTGATGCGCACCCGCGTGCGCGTCGTCGGCGTCGCGGAGTACGAGGCTTGGCTCGAGCAGACGGCCACGGACATCCAGGAGGCCCAGACCTTCGTCCAGGAGCAGGTGGCGAAGGACTCCCGCCTCGCCAACCCGGCCGGCGGCGACTCGACGGAGGCCCCGAAATGAGCAGCGGCCCCGTGATCGCGCCGCACCGCCCCGAGCTGGTCGCCGACTCCGTGCCCGCCAAGCGCTCGGGCTGGGCCAGCCTCGCCACAAGCGCCGACCACAAGGACGTCGGGCGCCTGTTCATCGGGGGCTCGCTGGCCTTCCTCGCGCTCGGGCTCGTCGGGTTCTTCCTGATGAAGCTGCAGCTGATCGTCCCCGAGAACACGATGATTCAGCCGGTCACCTTCAACCGGATCCTCTCGGTGACCAGCGCGACCTTGGTCGTCCTCTTCGCGGTGCCGCTGGCGCTCGGGCTCTTCACCTACCTCGTGCCGCTTCAGATCGGCGCCCGCTCGCTCGCCCTCCCACGCCTCGGCAACCTTGCCGCCTGGCTCTACATCATCGGCGGCTCGGTCCTCTACGTCAGCTTCGTGTACACGCCTCCGGAGTCGGGATTCAACGCGCTGCCGCCGCTCTCGGACACGGCCTTCATCTCGAACAACGGCGTCGACGTCTGGATCGCCGCGGTCGGCCTCAGCGTCCTCGGATTCACCCTGCAGGCGATCAACCTCGCCGTGACGCTGCGCCGCATGCGGGCCCCCGGCATGGCCTGGCGGCGGATGGCCCCGTTCAGCTTCTCGGCGGCCGTCTCGAGCTGGGTCCTGATCGTGGCGGGGCCGGCGATGCTCGCCGGACTGACGATGCTGGAGATCGACCGCCACTTCGACGGCGTCTTCTTCGATCCCGGCGAGGGCGGCGCTCCGACCTATTACCAGCACCTGAGCTGGATCTTCTTCACCGGCTGCTACGTGCTGATGGTCGTCCCGGCCGCCGGCGCGATCTCCGAGATCGTCGCGACCTTCTCCCGCAAGCCGCTGCTCTCGCGCGGCGCCGTCACCCTCTCGATCGCCGCGATCGGCGCTCTCGGACTGCTCGCGTGGATGCAGAACATGTACACGGCCGCAATCCCCGTCGGCTGGCTCTACATGGCCCAGGCGGCCGCGCTGCTGCTGCTGATCCCGATCGGGGTCCTCTTCGTCAACTGGCTCGCCACCCTCGCGCTCGGCGAGATCGAGCTGCGCGCGCCGATGCTGTTCGCCCTGGGCGCGATCTCGACGCTCTCGGTCGGCCTGGCAGCCGAGCTGTCGCACGCCGTGATCCCGGTCAACTGGCTGCTGGCCGACACGACCGACGCCACCGCGTCCACCGGCTACGTGCTCGTCGGGGGCCCCGTGCTGGCCGGCTTCGCCGCCCTCTACTACTGGCTCCCGAAGATGACCGGGCGGACCGCGGGCGAGAGCCTCGCGCGCCTCTCGCTCACCCTGATCATCGTCGGCGTCCACGTCACCTTCATCCCGATGTTCCTCGCCGGGCTCGAGGGCCAGCCCGTGGACATCTACAAGTACTTCGACGTGGAGAACCTCGCCACCTACAACCTGATCTCGTTCATCGGCGCTCTCCTGCTGATCGGCGGGATCGTCGCCTCACTCGCCAATCTCTACCTGAGCGTCCGCAGGGGACCCCGAGCCGGGCACGATCCCTGGCGCGGGGAGACGCTCGAGTGGCTCACGCTCTCTCCGCCCCCGCCGCACAACTTCGACGTCGTCCCGGACGTCCGCAGCGCGGAGCCGATGCGGGATATCCGCGACGCTGTCAGGCGCCATCAGGCGCCCTCTCGCGCGAGCAAGGCTGAGAGCGGCGAGCCGGTAGCCTGACGGCCATGGCAGGCCCCAGCGCCGGCGGCGGCGGCGACCCTCTCCACCGGTTCCGCCTTCTCTCAGACGTAACCGCACTGGCCACCTTCGCCCTGATCGTCCTCGGTGGGATCGTCCGCGTGAGCGAGTCCGGCCTCGGCTGCGGGCCGGGCGGCAGCGGCACCGAGGGCTGGCCGCTCTGCAACGGCGAGGCCGTGCCGTTCTTCCACAACACCGAGGTCATCGTCGAGTTCTCGCACCGCACGCTCGCGGCGATCGTGACGGCGCTGATCGTGGCGCTGGCCTGGGTCGCCTACCGCCACCTCCGCGAGCTGCACTGGCCGCTGCGGCTG
>DASSYK010000088.1:0-13996 GCA_035703345.1 Solirubrobacterales bacterium | reverse complement strand
CCTCCTGCGGCCCGCCGCGGTCGGCGCGGTGGTCGCGGTGATCTGGGGCTGGTTCGTCGCCCAGCACCCCTACCTGCTGCCCACCGAGCTCACGATCAGCCAGGCGGCGGGCGCCGACGCGGCGCTGACGACGGTGATCGTGGTCTTCGTGGTCGCGGGCCTGACCTGCCTGCCCGCGCTCGGCCTGCTCTACGTGCTGCAGCAGCGCGAGCGACTGGAATAGCGGACGCACGGGTAGGGTTGCCGCGACCATGAAGTGGCGTCGCGGCAAGCGCAGCGCTGACCTCGAGGACCGCCGGGCGGGCGGGGGAGGGGGCTTCGGCGGGATGCCGCTCCCGATCCCCAGGGGCAAGGCGGGCGGCGGCGGGCTCGGCCTGATCGCGATCCTCCTGGTCTTCATGCTGATCCGCGGCTGCGGCGACGGCGGCGGCGACGGCGGCTTCGACGTTCCCGGCCTGCCCACGGGCACCGGGCAGATCCCCGCCCAGGACACCGGCAGCCCGATCCCGGAGGGCTCTGACCCCGAGGCCAAGCAGGTCGATTTCGTCTCCTTCGTCCTCGACGACACGCAGAACTTCTGGGCCGAGCAGTTCTCCGCGTCGGGCGAGCCCTTCCAGCGCGCCAAGCTCGTCCTCTTTCGCGGCGCCGTCGCCTCGGGCTGCGGGCAGGCGAGCTCGGCGACCGGGCCGTTCTACTGCCCGCTCGACCAGAAGGCCTACGTCGACCTCTCCTTCTTCGACGAGCTCAACCGGCGCTTCAAGGCGCCCGGCGACTTCGCCCAGGCATACGTCCTCGCCCACGAGATCGGCCACCACGTCCAGCAGCAGCTCGGGATCGAGGGCCGGGTCCGCTCCGATAGCGAGTCGAGCCCCGACGACGCCAACGAGCTCTCGGTCCGCCTCGAGCTCCAGGCCGACTGCTTCGCCGGGCTCTGGGGCCGCTCCGTCTACGACCAGGGACTCCTCGAGAGCGGCGACCTCGAGGAGGGCATCGTCGCGGCCGAAGCCGTCGGCGACGACCGCATCCAGGAGCAGGCCCAGGGCCGCATCGACCCCGAGAGCTTCACCCACGGCACCTCCGAGCAGCGCCGAGAGTGGTTCCGCCGCGGCTTCGACTCGGGTCAGTTCTCCGAGTGCGACACGTTCTCGGCCGACGAGGTCTAGACCAGATCCCCGCCCCCGCGCAGCGAAAAGGGCCCCGGGCTCGGCCCGGGGCCCATTCGCCGGGAGATCAGCTCAGCCGCGCGTACCGCGCGTGGTGCCGGCCGTCTTGGCCGAGTCCCGTGAGCCGGTGCCCTTGGTCTTCTCCGAGACCGAGTCGTCGGTCTTGAATCCGGTGCTCGGGTTGGTGGTGTGGGCCGTCCGGGCGGAGTCCTTGTTGCCGGTGCCCTTGGTCTTCGCCGAGTTCGCGTCGTCGGTGCTGTCGTTGCTGGCGGCGCTCGTGCCCGCGGTCAGGGCGGAGTCCTTGGACCCGGTGCCCGCGGTCGCGGCGGACGGTGCGGTCGAGTCGTCGTCGCCGTCGCCGCCGGGGCCGCTGTTGTCGTCGTCGTCCTTGTCGTCGTCCGAGCTCACGCTCGACGGCCGCACCGCCTGCTCGTCGCCCTGGGCGCTGTTGGCCCACAGCATCGGCATCGCGGCGATGAAGAGGCCCATCAGCAGCACCGCGACCGCCTTGCGGGCGACCGACGGCTGCTCGGCCGCGATCTCGTTGCCTTCCGACAGGTGCAGGAACGCGCGCTTGGCCGAGCCCTGCCCGCGGCCTGCTCCTCCTCTCTCGTCACTATCTCTCATGCTTTCCTCCCTTTCGGGGATCGTCCTCGGGCTCGTGCCCTTTCCTGGAGCGTCGCAACCGCAGGTTAGGAAACGGTTCAGACCCGGAAAGGCCCGCGCAAGGCCTGGACGGACGTCAGATCAGGCGCGAGCCGCGGCGGCTGAGCGAGAGCCTGGTGGGCAGGTCGGCGATCAGCGGCTCGAGCCGGGCCGCGACCTCGGCCGCCGTGGGCCGGTCCGCCGGATCCCGGGCGAGCATCTCCTCGACCAGCTCGACGAACGGCCCCGGCAGGCTCCGGGGCATGTCGATCGGATGCTCGACGAGCTGCGGAAAGCGGACCTCGGGGTGCTCGCTGTCGCGGGCGCCCTTCGGGCGCGGGAACGGCCGCTCCCCGGCAGCCGCGTGGAACAGCGTCGCCCCGAGCCCCCAGACGTCGGCCGGCGGCCCGATCCTCCCCTCGTTTCGCTTGGGGTCGCACTGCTCGGGCGCCATGTAGGCGTCGGTGCCCACCGGATGGCGCAGACGCGCGGCCCTCTCGAGCGGCCGCGCGATGCTGAGGTCGATCAGCCGCGGCGGGACGCTCATGACGGTGTTGTCGGGCTTGACGTCGAGGTGGACGAACCCCTCCTCGGCCATGTAGTGGAGCGCGCCGGCCAGGTGCAGTGCGAGCGGGAGGAGCTGCTGCATCGGCAACGTGCCGGAGCGCTTGATCAGGCGGCGCAGCGAGGGGCCCTCGAGATGCTCGATCAGCAGGTGCGGATGCGGGCCCTCGGTGACCGCGCCGAAGCCCCGCACGATCACCGGGTGGGCGAGCGCGCGCAGCACCTCGTCCTCCTCGACCAGGTCCTCGATCGCGTCGGGGTCCTCGACCTGGTCGGGACGGATCAGCTTCGCGACGAGAAGGGCGTGCATGTGCTCGTCCCAGACGAGGTGCACCTCGTAGAGGCTTCCGCCGCCGATCGGCTTCAGGATCGTGCGGCCGGGGGCGATCTCGGTCCCCTCGGGGAACTCCCAGCTCGCGTCGGACACGCGGTCATGCTCGCAGCCCCGGGTTAGGAACGCGCAAAGCGTCCCCGTATCCTGGGTGTGAGATGCGCTGCCCGGCATGCGGCAACGAGAATCGCGAGGGGGCCAGGTTCTGCGACTCGTGCGGGACCGAGCTCACGGTCAGCGCACCCCGGCTTTCGCCCGTTCCTGACCGGCCGCTCCCGGAGAGCGTCCCCGCCGAGATCGCCGGGGGCCGCTACAGGGTCCGGCGCTTCCTCGGCGAGGGCGGCCGCAAGCAGGTCTATCTCGCCGACGACACCGCCGCCGGCCGCGAGGTCGCGGTGGCCCTGTTCGACACCGAGCACGTGGCCGCCGCCGTCCAGGCGCGCACCAAGCGCGAGGCCCAGGCGATGAGCAAGCTCGGCGACCACCCCCACGTGGTCAGCGTCCTCGACACGGGCGAGCAGGACGGCAACCCCTTCATCGTCAGCGAGTACATGCCCGGCGGGGACGTCGAGGCGCTGCTCGCAGCCGAGGGCGGCAGGCTCGAGGTCGAGCGGGCGGTAGCCGTCGCCGCGGACGTCACCCGCGCGCTCGAGCACGCGCACGCTCGCGGGATCGTCCATCGCGACCTGAAGCCGGCCAATGTCTGGCTCGACGACGACGGCTCGGCCAGGCTCGGCGACTTCGGGCTGGCGACGACCGAGGCTCGCGCCCGGGTCAGCATGGGAAACCTGGTCGGGACGGTCGCCTACCTGCCTCCCGAGCAGGCGGTGGGCGAGCCGGCCGGGCCCGAGAGCGACCTCTACTCGCTGGGCGCGCTGCTCTACGAGATGCTCACCGGCCGCCCCCCGTTCCCCGGCGAGGACGCCGTCTCGATCATCTCCCGCCACCTGCACGCCGAGCCGGTGCCACCCTCGCGGCACAACCCCGACGTGCCCGAGGCGCTCGACGGGGTGGTGCTGGCCCTGCTGGCGAAGCGGCGCGAGGACCGCCCGGCGGACGCCGCCGAGGTCCGGCGGCGCCTGACCGCCGCTCTCTCCGAGGAGCCCGCCGACGGGGGCGGCGAGCGGGGGCGCAACCCCCTCGAGAGCCTCGCCCGCGGCGTCTTCGTCGGCCGCGACGCCGAGGTCGAGCAGATGCGCGCTGCCGTCGACGGCACGCTCGCCGGCGCCGGCCGGCTGCAGCTCCTGGTCGGGGAGCCGGGGATCGGCAAGACGCGCGCCGCCGAGGAGCTCGCCACCTACGGGCGCGTGCGCGGCGCCCGCGTGTACTGGGGGCGCTGCCGCGAGGACGACGGCGCGCCGGCCTACTGGCCGTGGGTGCAGGCCATCCGCGGGCTGGTCCGCGACGCCGATCCGGTGGCGATGGCCTGGCAGATGGGGGCCGGCGCCGCCGACGTCGCGCATCTCGTGCCCGAGATCGCCGAGCGCCTCGACATCGAGCCCGTCGAGGCCCTCGAGAGCGAGGAGGCCCGCTTTCGCCTCTTCGACTCGGTCACCAGCTTCCTCGTCGCCGCCGCTCGCGACCGGCCGATGGTGCTGGTCCTCGACGACCTGCACTGGGCGGACGAGCCCTCCCTGCTGCTGCTCAAGTACGCGGCGGCCGAGGTCGCCTCCAGCGGCCTGCTCATCGTCGGCACCTACCGTGACGTGGAGCTGGGGCGCCATCACCCCCTCGCGCGGGTTCTCGGCGAGCTGCGCAGCGACCGCGGCGATCGCATCGCGCTGCGGGGCCTGAGCACCGCCGACGTCGCGAGCTACATCGAGATGACATCGGGCTCTCCGCCGGCACCGGGCCTGGCCGACGCGGTGCACCGCCAGACCGACGGGAACCCGTTCTTCGTCGGGGAGGTCGTGCGGCTGCTCGCGAGCGAGGGCCGGCTGGGCGACGGCCCGGAGTCGTGGGAGCCGGTGATCCCACAGGGCGTGCGCGAGGTCGTCGGCCGCCGCCTCGACCGGCTCTCCGCGGAGACCAACCAGGCGCTGCGCGTCGCCGCGGCGATCGGCCGCGAGTTCGACGGCGAGCTGCTGATCCGGGTCGCCGGCCTCTCGCCCGCCCAGCTCCTCGCCGCGGCGAACGAGGCCGTCGCCGAGCGCCTCGTCACGGACCAGGGAGGCGGGCGCTACTCGTTCGCGCACGCCCTGGTCCGCGACACCGTCTACGAGGAGATCAGCCCGGTGCAGCGCTCGCAGCTGCACGAGCGGATCGGGCTCGCGCTGGAGGAGCTCTGCGATGACGATCCCTCCGAGCGCCTGGGCGAGCTGGCCCACCACTTCCTGGCCGCCGCGCCCCGGGGCGACCTGGCGAAGACGATCGAGTACGCCGAGCGGGCCGGCGAGCAGGACATGGAGCAGCTCGCCTACGAGGAGGCCGTCGACGTCTACTCGCGGGCGCTCGAGGTGCTCGAGCTGAGCGACGAGCCCGACGAGGCACACCGCTGCCGGGTGCTGCTGGCGCTGGGCGGCGCCGAGGCGAAGGCGGCGCGCGTGGCCGACGCGCGTGAGGCCTTCGAGCGGGCGGCCGTCTCGGCCCGGGCCCTCGGCGACCACGACAGCCTGGTCGGCGCCGCGATCGGGATCGCGATGATGAGCGCGGCCGGCACCGTCGACGAGGAGCTGCTGGCCCTGATCGACGAGGCGCTGGACGCGATCGGGCCGGAGCGCACGGCGCGCCGCGCGGCCCTGCTCTCGGCCAAGTCGGCGGAGCTCTACTGGGTCGACAACGACCTCACCGCATCGGCCGCCCTGGTGGACGAGGCGATCGAGATCGCCCGCGAGATCGGCGCCCCGCGCACCCTGGCGGCGGCGCTGCACCGGAAGATCTTCATTCCGTTCGGCCCGGACGCAACCGAGGAGCGGCTGCGGATCGCGGACGAGATGCTCGCGCTGGGGGAGGCGACCGGCGATCGCGAGTCGACGCTGCGCGGGCACGCCTACCGTCTCTGGCAGCTGCTCGAGCTCGGGGACCTCGAGGGGGTGGACGCGGAGCTGGCGATGTATGAGCGCCTCGCCGACGAGCTGCGGATGCCGGAGCACGGCTGGCACACCTTCGCGCTGCGCGGGATGCGCGTCCTCATGGACGGCGACATCGCCGAGGCCGAGAGGCTGGCGGAGGAGGCGCGGCGCGCGGGCGAGCGGGCCGAGCAGTCCCTCGCCTCCCAGTACTACGGCGTGCAGCTCACGCAGATCCGCAGCCTCCAGGGCCGGGCCGAGGAGCTGCTGCCGGCCGTGCGGGACCTGGCCGGGCGCTTCCCCGGCATCCCGGCCTGGCGCACGGGCCTGATCAGCCTCGCGGCGCGCTCCGGCGACGTCGAGGAGGGCCGGCTCCAGCTCGAGCGCTTCGCGGGCCGCGACCTCTCGGCGCTGCGGCGCGACGCCAACTGGTTCACGGCCGCCAGCCTGCTGGGCGAGGCGGTGGCCCTGCTCGGCGATTCCGACCGGGCCGGGCCGATCTACGACGAGCTGCTGCCCTACGCCGGCCGCCTGATCGTCGTCGGGCGGGCCGCCGGGTGCAACGGGCCGGTCGACCGGGTCCTCGGCCTGCTCGCCGCCGCGTGCGGGCGCACCGAGGACGCGATCGGACATCTCGAGGACTCGATCGAGATCTCCCGGCGCAGCGGCGACAAGCCGGGGCTCGCGGTGGCGCGGGTGGACCTCGCCGAGCAGCTGCTCGGGCGCGGGCGCCGGGCCGACAGCGAGCGGGCGCTCTCCCTGCTCAGCGAGGGGCTCTTCGCGGCGCGAGAGATGGGAGCCCGCGGCATCGCCGACCGGGCGCTGCGCCTGCGGCTCGAGGCCCAGGGCCTCTCCGGGGTGGACGTGACGACGTCGATCGACGAGGTGGTCTCCGCGCTGGAGCACGAGCGTCCCGACCTGCGCGCCCACGCCGCGCCCGACGGGACGGTCGCGATCCTCTTCAGCGACATCGAGGACTCGACGCTGATCACCGAGCGGCTCGGAGATGAGCGCTGGCTCGAGGTCCTGCGCGAGCACAACGCGATCTTCCGCCGCGAGCTCGCCCGCTACGACGGCTACGAGGTCAAGAGCCAGGGGGACGGCTTCATGCTCGCGTTCCCGGACCCCGCTCGCGCCATGGAGTGCGCCGTGGCCGTGCAGCGGGCCTTCGCCGAGCGCGAGCGGGGCGGCTTGGGCGAGGCGCTGCGGGTCCGGATCGGCCTCCACACGGGGGAGGTGATCGCCGAGGAGGGCGACTTCTTCGGCAAGAACGTGGTCCTCGCCGCGCGCATCGCGGCGGAGGCGTGCGGCGGCGAGATCCTCGCCTCCGAGGAGATGCGCGCCGCCGCGCGGGGCGTGGACGGCCTCGCCTTCGACGACGGGCGCGAGCTCGAGCTCAAGGGCCTCGCGGGCCGACACCGGGTCTACAGCGCCGACTGGACCGGGGACGGCGCCCCGGTCTCCGCGCCCCTCGCGGACACGGCGTAGACCGTGCTCACGCCCTAGGCTGCGCCGATGATTTCGGCCATCCTCGCCGGCGCGCTGATCGCCGCCGCTTCGCTCTTGGCGGGGGCGGCGCTGATGGTGCTCGCGGGCCGCCCCCGCCACTCGGCCGCCGGCCCCGCCGCGGGGATCTCGGCGCTGCTCGTCATCTGCGGCATCGCGGTGAAGCTGCCGGGGCACGGGGTGAGCGCCGCGGTTGCGAGCGGCGTCGCGCTGGTGGCGGCCGTGGTGGTGCTCGCGCGCAGCCGCGCCCCGATGGGGCCCGTGCGGATCGGGGCGCTGGTCGCCGTGATCGCCGCGGCCCTCGTGGTCGCGATCCCGTTCGCCAGCAGCGGGCGCGTCGGCATCCTGGGGCAGGGCCTGATCAACGACGACATGGCCTCGCACCTGCTCTTCGCGGAGTGGGTCGACGCGCGTGAGGGGCCCACCCCCGATTTGATCGAGGAGGGCTACCCGCTCGGCCCGCACGCGATCGTCTCCGCCACGTCGAAGGTGACCGGCGCCGACCTCGTCGAGTCGTTCGCCGGGCTGACCGGGGCGATCGCGGTGCTGGCCGCCCTGACGGCGTTCGGCGCGCTGCGCGGGGTGCGCGGGTGGCTGCGGGCGCCCGCCGCGGCGCTCGCGGCGCTGCCCTACCTCGGCGCGGCCTACCTGGCCCAGGGGGCCTTCAAGGAGCCGCTGCTCGGCCTCGCGCTGGTCGGCTTCGCGCTCTCGCTGCCCGCGCTCGCCCGCGCCTGGTCCGGCGCGGGCGGGGTGGACCGCAGGGCCGCGTGGCGGGCGGCGCTCGTCCCGGGCGTGGTCGCCGCCGGGACGATCTACAACTACAGCTTCCCCGGACTGGCCTGGCTCGCCCTGGCGGCGGTCGCCTGGGCCCTGATCGTGGCGTGGTCGGAGCGCGGCTCGCGCGAGGGGCTCGCGCTCGGCGAGCGCTGGCGCTCGGCCCGAGGGGTGATCGTGGCCGGCGTGGCGATCCCCCTCCTGCTGGCGCTGCCCGAGCTCGTACGCATCGCCAGCTTCGCGGGCTTCGAGGCATTCAGCCCCTCCGGCGAGGGCGGAAACACGGGCTTCGGCAACCTGCGCCAGGCGCTCAACCCGCTGGAGGCGCTCGGCGTCTGGCCCTCGAGCGAGTTTCGGATCGCCCCCAAGAACTCGAGCACGCCCGAGCTGGCCTTCTACGCCGCCGGCCTGCTCGGCCTGGTGGCGTTCGGGTGGGGCCTCGGACGCGCGCTGGCCCGCCGCGAGCGGGCGCTCCCGGCCGCGCTGGCCGCGGGCGCCGCCGGGTACCTGGTCGCCCTGGCCGTCGGCACCCCGTACACCTCCGCCAAGGCGCTGGCGATCACCGCGCCGGTGGTGATGCTCGTCGTGCTGCGCGGCCTGCTCTCGGCCGACCCCGTCGAGGGGGAGGAGGACGCGGCCGAGCCGGAGGCGGCCTGGTGGCCGCCGCGGGCGGTGCGCCCGCTCGTCCGCCTCGGCGTGCCGGCCCTGACCGTCGTCTTCGCGGCCGCGGCCGCCTTCTCGACGCTGCTGCCCCTGCGCCAGTCGGCGGTCGGGCCGACCGCGAACAGCGAGGTCCTCATGGACCTGCGCCCCTACGTCCGGGGCGAGGAGGTGCTCTTCCTCGGCCGCGACAACTTCATCTCGTGGGAGCTGCTCGGCGCCGAGGACGTGCACTCGCCCGTCGTCAACCACTACGACACCGAGGAGACCTCGACCCTCTACCGGGCGACCCCGATCAACGCGAAGTTCGACTGGGACAACGTCCCCGCCGAGCGGGTCACCGACGATGCCGGCGACCGCGGCCTCGAGGACTTCGACTGGGTGCTGACGACGAGCGCCGAGTTCAACAGCGTCGCGCCGCCCGGGTTCACCCCGAAGCTCGAGACCGGCGACTTCATCCTCTGGGAGCGCGTCTCCGGGCAGACGCCGCGCGAGGGAGAGCCCGGCTTCCGCCGCACCCTGCTCGAGCCCATCTATCCCGGCGCGACCCTCGATTGCACCGAGGAGAGCGGGCGGCGGCTGTCCCGGATCGAGGGCGGCACCGCCGTCGTCCTCCCGCGCGCGCCCGCGATCGGCAAGGCGTGGGAACCCGGCCCGGACATCACCGACGCCGCCGGCGCCGTCGAGGAGCTCAGCCTGACGCCCGGCCCCTGGGCGATCTCGATGCAGTACGCGAGCACCCAGGACCTGCACGTCACGGCGCCCGGCTTCGGCGAGACGCTCGACGCGAACCTCCTCTTCCGCGGCCCCGCGCCCTACTACCCCGTCGGGACGATCCAGGTGGGCGACGCCGGCGGGCCGACCCGGTTCACCGTCACGGTCGGCCGGCCGCCCCTGGCCGGCCGCCTGCTCGGCACCGAGAGCCGCGCCTACCTCGGCCGGATCGTCGCGACGCCGCTGCAGCCGACCGGGCGTGGCGAGTTGGTCCCCTTCGAGGAGGCCGGAGGGGACGACCTGCGCGAGCGGGTCCCGCTGAGCGAGGCCTGCGGCCGCTACATCGACTGGTACGAGGTGCCCGCGGACACACCGGCCTCCGCGCTCGCCGGCGTCGAGGCGCCGACGCCGCGCCCGCCCGAGGGCGACGAGTAGGGGGCGGCTCAGCGCGCGCGGTCGCTAGGTGCGCGCACCGGACCCGCCGGGGCCGAGAACGACGTCAGCCGCCCTCTCGAGCTGGTCCCGCATGTCCGGCGCCGAGTGGGGCTCCTCGTGGCCGGCGCAGACCAGTGCCGGATCGAGCGCGGCCAGCTTGCGCACCGACCCGGCGGCGATCTCGCTGTCCCAGTTGAACGCCCGGTGGGGCACGTTCGGGTAGTCGAGCGGCTTCAGCCGGGCCGAGTCGGCGAAGTAGACGGTGTCGCTGACGATCGCGACCCGGTCGGAGGCGCGCCAGAGGCCGATCAGCCCCGGGGAGTGGCCGGGGAGGTCCTTCACCTCGAAGCCGCAGACGTCGTCGCCCTCGGAGACCGTCCCCGCGATCTCGACCGCGCCGCCGTCCCAGCGGTCGTGCAGCCAGTGCTCGTAGAGCCAGCGCACGCTCCGGACCTCGAGCTCCTCCATGGTCCAGTACGGCGCGTTCTCCCGCCAGGTCGGCTTCTCCGCCCAGGGTTTCTCGCCGGGGTGGCAGTAGACCGGCGCGCCCAGCGACGGCGCCGCGCCGCGGTGGTCGGAGTGGCTGTGGCCGAGCACCACCCGCTTGAGCCCGCCGAGCTTCTCGGCAGCCTTCAGGATCGCCTTCACCATCGGCCGCGTCCCGGAGTCGAACGCGGTCACCCCGCCGCCCCCCTCCTCGAGGAGGTAGACGTTCATCCCCCGCATGAGGTCGCCGCGCACCAGCCAGACGCCGTCGGCGACCCTCTGCAGATCCGGGCTCCAGGGAGGCCTGAAGAGGAGTCTCTCCGTCACGCGGCGCGTACCCTACTGCCCATGCCGCGCCTCTGGTCGATCTCGCTCGCGATCTGCGTCGTCTGCCTGCTGGCGTCGATGGTCATAGCGATCACCCGCCTGACCTGAAGCCGGGCCCCGCGGTTGTGCCGCGGGCCCGAATCGCGGATAGGATGGCCCGCGAATCCGGCCCCGGCACGGGAGGAAGAATGTTCGACCGCATCGTCGTTGGTACCGACGGCTCAGAGACCGCCACCGAGGCGGTCAGGACGGGGATCGAGCTCGCCAAGCTGAGCGATGCGAAGCTCGAGATCGTCAGCGCCTACGAGCCGGTGCCCGAGAGCCGCCTCAAGGAGGAAGGCGAGGGAATCAGCGGTGACGTCTCGCACGTCGTCAATCCCCGCGAGGACGTCCAGTTCGTCCTCGACAGGGCCGCGGCCGAGGCCAAGAAGGCCAAGGTCGAAGTCGTCACCCACCCCCGTGAGGGCGACCCCGCCGACGCCATCCTCGACGTCGCCGAGGAGAACAAAGCCGACGTCATCCTCGTCGGCAACAAGGGCATGACCGGAGCCCGCCGCTTCCTCCTCGGCTCCGTGCCCAACAAGATCTCCCACCACGCGCCGTGCGACGTGTGGATCGTGCGCACCACCTAGCCCCAGGGGTCAGCAGCCCGGCGCGCGGGCGCTGATTGCGGCAGCCGCGTCGACCAGGCCCGAGCCGAAGAGGCGCGGGTCGTAGGGCTGGCCGAGCTGCTCGTTCGACTTGCGCGCGGTGGCGCGGAGCTGGCAGTCGATGGCGCCGGGGGAGGGGTTGCGGCCGAGGACCTTGGAGGCGACGACCATGGCGGCGACGCCGGAGACGTGGGCCGCGGCCATCGATGTCCCCTCGTAGAGGGCCGGGTAGCCGAACGTGCGGAAGTCGCGCCCGCTGAAGGTGAGCTGAAAGATCGGGGCGGTGCGGGAGAAGACGGGGTCGTCGACGCCGCAGGAGGGGAGGGCGGGCATCCCACCGCCGGGGGCGACGAGGTCGAGGCCGGCGCCCGTGCGGGAGGCGGCGGCGAGGCACGCGTCCTTGGTGGTGCGGCCGACGCCGAGCACGCGGGGCGCGCCGGCCGGGTAGGCGACGGGCTCGCCGTTGGAGTTGCCGGCGGCGGCCACCAGGAGCGAGCCGCGCTTGGTGGCGAACTTGATCGCCCTGCAGACGGACTTGATCTTGGCGCAGCCGCTGACCGCGAGCGAGAACTCGAAGCTCATGTTGATCACGTCGGCCTTCTGCTTCGCCGCGAAGCGGATTCCGTTTGCGATGTCGCGGGCGGTGCCGAGGCCCTGCGCGTCGAGCACGCGGACGGGGATGATCTTCGCCTGCGGGACCAGGCCGGTCAGCCCGACCCCGTTGCCGTTGCGCTCCGCGATCGTTCCGGCGATGTGGGTTCCGTGGCCGTCGCGGTCGAGCGGCTCCGCGTTGCCCTTGACGAAGTCATAGCCGGCGCTGAACTGGCGCGGGCTGAAGTCCGGGCTCTTGAGGAAGCCCGGCTTCTTGTTGCGGTAGGCCACCCCGGTGTCGAGCACGGCGACGCGAGCGCCCTTGCCCCCGCCGGCGCGGCGCTGCTTGAGGATGTCCCAGGCGTCGACCGCGTTGAGCCCGCCGCGCGCCTCGAACTCGAGCGGGGTCGATCCCGCGCCACAGAGGGAGCCGCAGGGAAGGAAGTTCCACTGGGTGCGGCGCCAGTCGCCGGCGCTGGTGCCGAGGCCCGGGTCATTCGGGACCCCGGAGGCCCGGGCTATGTAGTTCGGCAGCGCGTAGGAGACCTTCGGGTTGGCGGAGAGCGCCTCGGCCGCCATGGCGACGCCGACCGACGGCGGCAGCTGCACCAGCTTCTCGGCGCCCGACTCGAAGCGGACGAGCAGCTCTCCCTCGACCCAGGGCTTGCCGTCCTCGCCCTGCGCGGAGGCGGGGGATGCGCCGCCGGCGAGCGCGGCAGCGAGGATCAGCGCAGTTGTAGCGAGCAGCTTTCGCATGGATCGGTCCCGGGAGCGAGGTCTGGCCTGGCCGGCGTTCGCACCGGCTAGGTCCCTAACACGACAGACGCGGGAAAGTTCCCCCAGCGCGGCGCCGGGGGTGGTGCGCCGGTTCCCCCCGGGCTCGATACTCCCTGCATGAGCGACGCCGCCGGCACCGACGAGCGCATGATGCGCCTCGCGCTCGAGCGCGCCGAGGCCGCGGCCGCTCACGACGACGTGCCGATCGGCGCGGTCCTTGCAAAGGGGGAGAAGGTGCTCGGGGCGGCCGGGAACGAGCGCGAGCTGCGCGCCGACCCCACGGCCCACGCCGAGGTCCTGGCGCTGCGCGCCGCCGCCGAGCGGCTCGGCGGCTGGCGGCTGCCGGGCACCACGCTCTACGTCACCCTCGAACCCTGCGCGATGTGCGCCGGGGCGATCTCGCTCGCGCGCGTCCCGCGAGTGGTCTACGCCGCCCCGGACCCGAAGGGCGGCGCGCTCGGCACCGTCATCGACCTCTACTCGCCGCCGTCGAGCGAGGCCCTCACCCACCGCCCGGAGGTCGAGGCCGGAATCCTGGCCGAGGAGGCCGGGGCGCTGCTGCGCCGCTTCTTCGCCGACCGCCGCGGAGGCGCGCCCGGCGCCTAGCGGCCGGGCTTCTTCCCCCACAGCGGAGAGGGTGGGATTCGAACCCACGAGGCGCTATTAACGCCCACGCGCTTTCCAAGCGCGCTCCTTAAGCCACTCGGACACCTCTCCGGGTGCGCGCCGAAGTCTAGAAGCCGATCCGCCCTCCGCGCGGGCGGATCCGGCCTACTCGATGAAGTAGAAGGGATTGGGAAGCTTGAAGCTGCGGTCCGCGTGGCCGCCCTCGAGGTCGCTCTCCTGGTCCCCCACGTTGGCGACGATCCGGTAGCCCTGCTGCTCGATCGCGGCGCGGGCGCCGCTCTTGAAGGGGATGGTCGGCTCGCCGCTCGGCTTGAAGTAGATCCCGGCCAGGTCCGTGTACCCCGCGGCGTTCAGGTTCTGGCGGGTCAGGTCCCCGACGCTGTCGGGCCGGCCGGTGACCGCGAAGACCGAGATGCCGCGCGCGCGGGCCTCGCGGTAGAGGTCGAGCGTCGGCAGGATCGCGGGCGAGTCGGCGCTGGCGACGGCGAGGATCAGCGCGCCGGCGGCCCCGGTGAAGTTGGCGGTGTTGAGCTCGGAGTAGTTGGAGAGCGAGGTTTCGTCGATGTCGAGCACGACCGCGAGGCTCGGCTGCGCGCACTTGGCGCTCTTCTTCCCCTTCTTCCCCTTCTTCTTCCCGCTCTTCTTCTTGCGCGCGCAGCGGCGCTTGGCCGCCGCGCGCACCGCCTTCGCCTGGCGCACCATGAAGGCCTTGGCGCGCGAGCCGACGTCCTGGAGATC
>DASSYK010000157.1:0-7350 GCA_035703345.1 Solirubrobacterales bacterium | reverse complement strand
CTGGGCGACGCTGGCGTGCTCGCTCGCGCTCACGGCCGGCACGGCGCTGGGCGGATGGAGGATCATTCGTACCGTGGGTAGGCGGATCTACCGCATCCAGCCGGTCGAGGGGCTCTCCAGCCAGGGAGCGTCGGCCGGCGTCATCTTCGGCGCCTCGCTGCTCGGCGCGCCGACGTCGACGACGCAGGTGGTCGCGTCGTCGGTCGTCGGGATCGGCGCCGGGCGACGCAGGCTGCACCACGTCCACTGGGCGATCGTCCGGCAGATGGGCCTGGCATGGCTGGTCACGATGCCGATCGCGGCCGCGCTCGCCGCCGTGGCCCTGGTGCTGTGGCGGGCGGTGGCGTGAGCCGCGGGCGCTGGTTCCTGCCCGAGACGCCCGACGTGCTCGGGATGCTGGGCTCGCAGCTGTCGGTGACCAACGAGGCCCTGCGCGCGCTCGCCGCCTGGGCCGGCGGCGACGCCGGCGCGGCGACCACCGTGCGGGAGGCGGAGCCCCGCGGCGACGCCGCGAAGCGGGCGCTGCTGGAGTCGTTGCGGGACTCGTTCGTGACGCCGATCGAGCCCGAGGACCTGTTCGCGCTGTCGCGCTCGATCGATTGGATCCTCGACCACTCGCGGGATCTGATCGAGGAGTCGGAGGCGATGCAGGTCCCTCCCGATTCGGGCATCGCCGAGATGGCGGGACGGCTGAGCGAGGCCGGGATCCATCTCGAGCGCGCGGTCGCGCTGCTCGGCGAGGACGGCGACGCCGCGACGGCTGCGGCCGACGCCGCGATCAAGTCCGAGCGCCGCCTCGAACACGCCTACTTCCAGGGAATGGCGGGCCTGCTCGAGGTCGCCGACCAGCGCGTGCGGATATCGCAGCGGGAGCTCTACCGGCGCTGCCTGCGGATCGGCGAGACGGTGATCGACGTCGGCGAGCGCATCGTCTACGCCGTCGTCAAGCAGAGCTGAGGCGAGGCGCGCGGCCGTTCACGCATGTCCTTCACCGCGGTTGGGAGAATCACCGCCGTGAGCGTGCGGGCGGCGACCATCATCACCGGGACCGAGGTCCACGGAGGCTACATCAGCGACCGCAACGGACCCTGGATCTCGGAGCGGCTCGCGGGGCTGGGGGTCGAGCTGGCGCACAGCACCGTGGTCGGCGACCGCCCGGGCGACATGGAGGCGGCGCTGCGCTTCACGCGCGAGCAGGGCATCGATCTGGTCATCACCAGCGGCGGGCTGGGGCCGACCGCTGACGACCTCACCGCCGAGGTGGTCGGGCGGTTCGCGGGGCGCGAGCTGAAGCTCGACCCCGCGATGGAGAAGAAGATCGAGGAGATCCTCGAGCGGTTCGCCCGGCGCATGCGCTTCGACATGGACGCGCTGCGGGAGGCCAACCGCAAGCAGGCGATGGTGCCGGAGGGTGCGGTCGCGATCGATCCTGCCGGGACGGCGCCGGGCCTGGTGGTGCCCGCGGGCGACCAGGTCGTGATCGTGCTGCCCGGGCCCCCCCGCGAGCTCCAGGCGATGTGGCCCCGCGCGCTTGAGGCGGAGCCCGTGCGTGCGCTGCTCGAGCGGGCTGACCCGTACACCGAGCTGCAGGTGCGGATGTTCGGCATCCCCGAGTCCGAGCTGGCCCAGAGCCTGCGCGAGATCGAGGACGAGACGGACCTCGGCGACCTCGAGATCACGACCTGCCTGCGCGGCGGGGAGCTCGTGATCGACGTGCGCCACCGCGATGGCGCCGAGACCGCGGCCGAGGCGCTCGTGCGCGGCCTCGACGACCGGCTCGGGCAGTTCGCGTACAGCTTCAACGGCGAGAGCATCGAGGACGTCGTGGCGCGGCTGCTCGGCGCGCGCAAGCTCGCGGTGGCGGAGTCGTGCACGGGCGGGATGCTGGCGGCGCGCTGCACCGACGGCGCGGGCGCTTCGACCTGGTTCGCCGGGGGCGCGGTCACCTACACGGACGAGTCGAAGAGCGAGATCCTCGGGGTGGATCCGAAGCTGATCGAGACCCTCGGCGCCGTCTCCCCAGAGGTGGCCGAGGCGATGGCGGACGGAGCGCTGGAGCGCTTCGACGCCGACATCGCCTGCGCGGTGACCGGTATCGCGGGCCCGACCGGCGGCACCGAGTCGAAACCTGTCGGCTACGTGTGCTTCTGCGCGAAGCTGAAGACGGGCGAGAAGCTCGCCCGCGACCCGGTCCTGCCGGGGGACCGCGGCGACATCCGGCAGCGCTCGACCGTCGTCGCCATGCATCTCATCCGTTACCTGCTGGAGGGCCGGGAGCCGCCGAGGTGACCTTGTCCGGGGAGCCGCTCGAGATCCGCGTCACCGGCGAGCAGGTCGCGGATCTGCGCGAGCGGCTGGAGCGGACCCGCTGGCCCAGGCAGCCGGGGGAGGGCTGGGAGCTCGGGGCGGATCTCGCGTACGCCCGGGAGCTGTGTGAGCACTGGAGGCGCGACTACGACTTCGCGCGCCTGGAGCGGCTGAACCGGCTCGGGAGCCATCGGGCCGGCGGACTTCACTTCCTGCACCTGGAGGCGGCCACCGCGGAGCCGTCGGGGCGCCCGGTCGTGCTCCTGCACGGCTGGCCGAGCGGGCCGATCGAATACGAGCGGGCGGCGCAGCTGCTGGCGGAGTCCGGCCGCGAGGTGATCGTCCCCTCGCTGCCCGGCTACGCCTGGTCGGAGGACCCGGGCGAGACCCTGGACGTAGAGGGTGTCGCGGCGCGCCTCCGCGAGCTGATCGAGGAGGGGCTCGGCCACGAGCACTACGCCGTCGCCGGCGGCGACTGGGGAGCGATCGTCGCGGCGCGGATCGCCTTCGACGCGCCCGAGAGCGTCGTCGCGCTGCACGTGACCACTCCCCACACGCTGCCGGTGCCCGGGGACCTCGGCCACCCGCCGCTCTCCGAGGCCGAGGCCGCCTGGGTCGAGCGTGCCCGCCGCTGGCGGCGCCGCCGCGGGTGGCACCTGGCCCTCCAGGGCACGGCGCCCGACGCGATCTCGCCCGCCCTGACCGATTCGCCGGCTGGCCTCGCGGCCTACCTCCTCGGCAGGTACCGCGGCTGGAGCGACAGCGGGGGCGACGTCGAGCGCCGCTTCTCGAAGGACGACCTCTGCGACTTCCTGACGATGTTCTGGACGACCGGCTCGATCGCCTCCTCGATGCGCCTCTACTGGGGCGAGGGACGCGACCGCTGGCGCCTCGGGCCCGAGGAGCGCATCGACGCGCCGGCCGGCGCCGCTCTCTTTCCCGGCGAGATGGCCGGCGAAGGCGACGACCCCCGGCTGAACCCACCCCGCGAATGGACCGAGCGCATCCTCCCGGGCCTGCGCCGCTGGACCGAGATGCCGGCCGGGGGCCACTTCGCCGCCTTCGAGGAGCCGGAGGCCTACGCCAACGAGCTGATCGCCTTCCTGGACCAGATCCAGGCCTGAGACCGGCCGGCTGTCCTGCCCTGCTGTTCCATGGGAACAGGAAGTCGGGACAGCGTCAGGCGGCGTCAGGCCGTGCGGGGCCGGTCCGGCTCGTCGCGGCGCTCGAGCTGGATCTGCTTGTGGGCGTGCGGTGTGCCCTCGGCGAGCTGGCGGTCGCGCTCCGCCTCGGCGTTGAGCTCGGCGCCCATCAGGATCGCGAGGTTCGAGATCCACATCCAGATCAGCAGGACGACGAGGCCGCCGAGCGTGCCGTAGACCTTGTCGTAGGCGCCGAAGTTGGCGACGTAGAGCGCGAAGCCGGCCGAGGCGACGATCCAGAGCACGATCGCGAGGATGCTGCCCGGAGTGATCCACTTGAAGCCGCGGAGCTTCACGTTGGGGGACGTGTAGTAGAGGACGGCGATGATCGTGGCGGCGAAGACGAGCAGCGCCGGCCACTTGGCGATGTTCCAGACGCTGACGGCGGTCTCGCCGATGCCCAGCGGCCCGGCGACCGCGTCGACCACCGGGCCGGTGAGGACGAGCGCCATCGCCGCCAGCGCCAGCAGGACCACCATCACCAGTGTGACCAGCAGCTGCAACGGCCGCAGCTTCCAGAAGGGGCGGCCCTCGCGCGTCTCGTAGATGACGTTGGAGGCGCGGCCGAATGCGCCGACGTAGTTCGAGGCCGAGTACAGCGCGAGCGCCAGGCCGACGAAGAACATGATCCCGGAGGCGCCGCGGTTCGAGGTGATCGACTCGACGGGCCCGGAGAAGGTGTCGGCCGCGGACTCGGGCCCGAGCTCGGTGACGATGTCGGTCAGCTTCTTCGTCGTCTCCTGCGGGTCGGCGAAGATCCCGACCAGCGAGACGAGCGCGATCAGGGCGGGGAAGAGGGAGAGCAGGCCGTAGTAGGTGAGCGTCGCGGCCCAGTCGGTCATCCCGTCCTCGCGGAACTCGGTGAAGGTGCGCTTCAGGATCGGCCAGCGGCCGGTGCGGGCGTCGACGCCCTCGGGCTCGCTCTCGCGCGCCGAGACCGGCTCCGCGACCGGGTCGGCCTCCGGCCGCCTCGCCGTCGCTTCCGTGCGTGCCATGTGCGGCTGTTACCCGGATCGGGCGGGGGTGAACCCGCCGGGTGTGGCGCTTAACTTCGCGTGAGTGGCCAAGGAGCGGCTGAAGAGCCCGCGTGCGCGACTGTTCGTGGCGCTGGACCTGCCGGGCGAGGTGCGCGAGCGGATCGTCGCCTGGCAGGAGCGCGAGCTGACGGACCCTGCGCTGCGGCCGGTCGAGCCCGCCTCGCTGCACATGACGCTCGTGTTCCTCGGCTACCAGGCCGAGAAGGACCTCGGCCGGATCGCGGAGGCGGCCCTGGGGGTGGAGCAGCCGGTCGCGCCGGAGGTCGAGGTCCTGCCCGATCCCATCGGCGTGCCGAGAGGCCGCCGCCCGCGGCTCTACGCGCTCGACGCGCCCTCGGAGGGAGCCGTGGCTCTGCAGGGCGAGGTGGAGAGGAGGCTGGTGGCGGCGCGCTTCCACGAGGCCGAGAAGCGGCCCTTCTGGTCACATCTGACCGTGGCGCGGGTGAAGCCGGCCGAGCGGGGCTCGCGCAAGCCCGCGGAGGTGGGGAGGCCGCCTGGACCGCTGGACGGAACACCTGTTCGGTTCCATCCGACGCGTTTGGTGGTCTTCAGGTCCCACTTGCGGCCGACAGGCGCCGAGTACGAACCGATGGCTGAGTTGGAGCTTCCGGCAGCCACCTGACGAGGACAGAGAGGTGATTTGAGATGGCAGATGCGAAGCCCAGCTTGCGGGAAGCCGGCGAGAAGGACGCGAAGGCGCGCGACCAGGCCCTGCAGGCCGCGATGAGCCAGATCGAGAAGGAGTTCGGGGCGGGATCGGTGATGACCCTGGGCGCCGCGAACGTCGTCCAGGTCGAGGCGATCTCGTCCGGCTCGCTGCCGCTCGACGTCGCGCTCGGGATCGGCGGCGTGCCGCGCGGGCGCATAGTCGAGATCTTCGGGCCGGAGTCCTCCGGCAAGACGACGCTGGTCTACCACATCATCGCCGAGGCCCAGGCCCGCGGCGGCGTCTGCGCCTTCGTCGACGCGGAGCACGCGCTCGACCCCGCGTACGCGCGCAAGATCGGCGTCGACACCGACGAGCTGCTCGTCTCCCAGCCCGACTATGGCGAGCAGGCGCTCGAGATCGTCGACGTGCTGGTGCGCTCCGGGGCGGTGGACGTCGTCGCGGTGGACTCGGTCGCGGCCCTGACGCCGAAGGTCGAGCTCGAGGGGCAGATGGGGGAGACCCAGGTCGGCCTCCAGGCGCGGCTGATGTCGCAGGCGCTGCGCAAGCTGGCGGGGAACCTCAACCGCGCCAAGACCGTCTGCCTGTTCACCAACCAGATCCGCGAGAAGATCGGGGTCATGTTCGGCTCGCCGGAGACGCAGCCGGGCGGCCGGGCGCTCAAGTTCTATTCCTCGCAGCGGCTCGACATCCGCCGCATCGAGACCCTCAAGGAGGGCACCGAGGCGGTCGGCAACCGCGTGCGCGTGAAGGTCGTCAAGAACAAGGTCGCGCCGCCGTTCCGCCAGGCCGAGTTCGACATCGAGTACGGCCAGGGGATCTCGAAGGAGGGCGGGGTGCTGGACCTGGCCCTTGAGCACGATCTGGTCCAGAAGTCGGGCTCGTTCTTCTCCTACGGCGAGACGCGGCTCGGCCAGGGCCGCAACAACACCAAGGAATTCCTGCGCGACAACCCGGAACTGCGCGCCGAGCTGGAGGACAAGATCAACGCGAAGCTCGGGGTCGGCGCCGAGGAGGAGCCGGCCGGTCCGCAGGCGGTGCCGGACGCCCCCGAGGCGGACGCGGAGCCGGCGGCGGAGACCGAGCAGCCGGCCGAGGCCGAGCCCGCGGCCCGCAAGGCCCAGAAGAAGGCTGCCTGAGCCGCAGGAACATCGGGAGCGCGAGCGGGACGGGCTCGAGCTGGCGCTCGGCGCCCTCTCGCACAGGGAGCGCACCCAGGCGGAGATGGCCGAGTGGCTGCGCGAGCGCGGGGTGGGCGAGGAGGAGCTGCTCGACGTCCTCGCGCGCCTGAGGGAGGCGGGGGCGCTCGACGACGAGCGCTTCGCGCGCATGTTCGCGGAGGACAAGCGCGAGCTGCGCGGCTGGGGGCCGGACCGGATCGCAGAGGCGCTGCGCGCCCGCGGCGTCGAGCAGGGCCTGATCGACGCCGCCCTCGCGGCCGAGGGCCACGACGCGACGCGTGAGCGCGCGGTCGCGGCGCTGAGGGACGGCGGGGCCGAGGTGAGCGACGACGCGGGGCGCGGGAGGGCGCTCTCCCTGCTCGCGCGGAGGGGATTCCCCCTGGAGCTGTCCTACGACGCGATCAGGGATTTCGAGCGGAACGGATAGGATCTCGGCCGCATGGATCTCGACGGATCGCTCTTCTGGTGGTTTGGCGGCGCGCTGGTGCTCGCCGCGCTGGTGCTGTCCGCGGTCGGGCTCCGCGGCAAGGCGAGCTACCCGCCGACCGGCGCCGCGATGTGGGGCACGCTCGCGATCTTCGCGTTCGTGGTCGTGGGCACCGGCGCCTACGCGGTGGCGAACGCCTCCGAGGAGCAGGAGCACCGCGATCAAGAGCTCGCCGAGGAGGAAGAGGCCGCCGCGACCGATAACGCGGGCGCGGGGGACGTCGGCGCCGCCCCGGCTGCGCAGGCGACCGGGGAGCCGGCCCCGACCACCGGGGGCGGCGAGGTCGGCGGCCGGCCCGTCGAGACCCTCGACGTGACCTCCCCCGAGGACGGCTCGCTCAGCTTCGAGCCGGACGGCCTGCAGGCCGCCGCCGGCACGATCACCCTCGCGTACGAGAATCCCTCGCCGGTCACGCACAACATCAACCTCGAGGACGAGAACCAGGACGTTCTCGAGGAGAGCGACGACG
>DASSYK010000077.1:0-7159 GCA_035703345.1 Solirubrobacterales bacterium | reverse complement strand
CACGAGCAGGCCCATGGCGACGACGATCAGGACCGGGAAGGAGCCGGGCTGGGGCCGGTAGAGCCGGCTCACGCCCTTGGCGTCGACGAGGATCTCGCCGATGCGCAGGCGCGTGAGGAAGGTCGATGACATCCCGCTGCGCTGCTTGTCGAGGAACTCGACGAGGTTGAAGTGCGCGCCGACCGTGACGACGAGCTCCGCGCCCTTCTCCGAGGCGAGCAGCATCGCGACGTCCTCGCTGGTACCTGCCGCCGGGACGACGGTGTGGTCGAGGCCGAGCTCGCCCAGGCGCTGTGCGCCGGGGGCCCGCCCGTCGGGGTAGGCGTGGACGATCAGCTCGGCCCCGCAGCGCAGGGCCGGCTCGCGCGCGGAGTCCATGTCGCCGAGGATCAGGTCGGGCTTCAGCCCCTCCTCGATGATCGCGTCGGCGCCGCCGTCGACGCCCACGAGCACCGGCCGCACGTCGCGGATGTAGGCGCGCAGGGCGCGCAGGTCCTTCTTGTGGTCGGGGCCGCGGACGACGATCAGCACGTGCTGGTCGCGGAAGACGGTCCGCGTGTCGGGGAAGTCGATGGTCCCCGAGAGCAGCTCCCGCTCCTCGCGGACGTGGGCCATCGTGTTCTCGGTGAAGTCGTGCAGCGCCTGGTCGATGCGCCGGCGCTGCTGGTCGAGCTCGCTCGCCAGCTCGTCGGCCTCGAGACGGCGCCCCTCGGCGAGCTGCTCGCCGCCGAGCAGGATGCGGCCGCCCTCGAGCGAGAGCGAGTCGCCGTCGGAGAGCCGCTCGAACAGGCCCGGGTCGTTGACGTCGATCAACGGCACGCCGGCGCGAACGAGGGTAAGCGGGCCGGTGTTCGGATAGCTGCCGTCGGTCGAGGGCGAGCAGTTGAGCACGGCCCGGACGCCGCACGCCACGAGCTCCTCGGCCGCGATGCGGTCGAGGTTGCGGTGGTCGATCACCGCGACGTCGAGCGGCCCGAGCCGCTTCACGAGGTCCTTCGTGCGCTTGCCGAGGCGGGCCGTTCCGTGGACCGTGGTCCCCTGGCCGCGCCCGTTGCGGGGCGACCTGAAGGCACGCGCGAAGGTCCGACCGCTGGTCGTCGCCATTGCGGGAGATTATGCGCCGTCGCGCGCCTTGGTCGCGGCCTGGGCCTCAGGCCGCTTCGAGCAGATCGCGCGCGTGGCGGCTCGCCGTCTCGTCGCCGCGGTCGGCGCCGAGCATGCGGACGATCTCGTCGACGAGCTGCTCGCCGTCGACGTGCCGGACCGTGGCGAGGGCCTGGCCCCCGCTGACGTCCTTGGAGATCGTGAAGTGGGCGTCGGCCATCGACGCGACCTGGGGAAGGTGGGTGATGCAGAGCACCTGGCGCTCGGCCCCGAGCTCGCGCAGCCTCTCCCCCACGGCCCGGGCGGTGTTGCCGCCGATGCCTGCGTCGATCTCGTCGAAGACGAAGGTCGAGGCGCCGGCGCGCGCGCCCTGGCCGGCGAGGGCGAGCATGACCCGCGAGAGCTCGCCTCCCGAAGCCGCGTCGCGCAGTGGCGAGATGGGCATCCCGGGATTGGTCGCCACGCGGAACTCGACCCGCTCCTGGCCCCAGACACCGAACCCCTCCGGGTGCGGCTCCAGGACCACCTCCAGCTTCGCACCGCCCATGGCGAGCTGGTCGAGCTCAGCCGCGACCCGCTTCTCGAGCCGGCGCGCGGCGCTCGCCCGCTGCTCGCTGAGCTGGGCGGCGAGGTCGGTGCGCCTGCGCGCCGCGGCCTCGAGCGCGCGCCCGAGCTCGTCGGCGCGCTCGGCTCCGCCCTCCATCCGCTCGATCTCGGTGCGGCAGCGCTCGGCGTGCGCCAGCACGGCCTCGACCGAGCCGCCGTGCTTGCGCTTCAGCCTGTCGAGCACGTCGAGGCGCTCCTCGACCTGCTGCAGGCGGCCGGGCTCGGCCGCGATGCCCTCGGCGTAGGAGCGGAGCTCGGCGCCCAGCTCCCGTGCCTCCACGGTCAGCCCGCGAGCGCGCTCGGCCAGCTCGTCGAGCTCGGGGTCGACGCCCTCCTCGGCGGCAAGTGCGGTCGCGGCCAGCGCCAGCGCCTCGGCGCCCCCGCCGTCGGTGCCGTCGCCGGCGGCGGCGGCGAGCGCCGCCGACGCGGCTCCCCGCAGCGCCTCGGCGTGGCGCAGCCGCGCCCGCTCCGGCTCGAGCTCGGCTTCCTCGCCGGGTTCGGGCTGGGCGGCCTCGATCTCGGAGAGCTCGAACCGCAGCAGGTCGAGGTCGCGCTCACGCGCGCCCTCGCGCTCGCGGAGCGCGGCCTGCTCGCGCTGGATCCTCCCGACCTCGGAGTGGGCGTCCCGATAGCGGCGGCGGCGCTCCAGGTGCTCCTCGCCCGCGAAGCCGTCGAGCGTCTCGAGCTGGGCCGAAGCGAGGGTCAGCTTCCGGTGCTCGTGCTGTCCGTAGAAGGCGAGCAGCCGCGACCCGAGCGCGCGCAGCTCGGGAGCGGTCGCCGAGCGGCCCTGGAGGAAGGCGCTGGTCCGCCCGGAGGCGGAGACGCGCCGCCCGAGGACCAGCTCCGTGGAGCCCTCCGGCAGGCGCGCTGCGACGTCGGAGAGCTCCGGGTCGTCGAGCAGGCCGGCCGGCAGCTCGAACACCCCCTCGACGTAGGCCTCCTCGGCCCCGGGCCGGACGATCTGCGGCCGTGCCTTCCCGCCCATGATCAGGTCGAGCGAGTGGGCCAGCACCGTCTTGCCGGCGCCGGTCTCCCCCGTGATCGCGTTCAGGCCCGGGCCGAGGCGCAGCTCGGCGCGCTCGATCAGGAGCAGATTCTCGATTCGCAGCTCGAGCAGCATCGGCCCACCCGTTCTAACGAGCGAGCCCGACGGATCATCCGGCCGCGGACTCTGCGACCGCGGGCTCGCCCGCGCCGTGCGGGACCATGTCGCGCTCCCGCGTGAGCACGAAGCCGAGCGCCGCCCCGGCCAGCGCGATCAGCCCGCCTATCAGCAGGATCTCGTTCAGCGATCCGATGAAGGCCGCCTGCGCCGCGTCGACCGCCTGCGGACCCGCGCCCTCGGCCGCCCGCGTCCCGCTCGAGGCGACCGCCTCCGCGGCGCCGGCCGGCGCGTCGGACGGCAGCCGGGTCGCGATCCCGTGCTGGAAGACCGCGCCGAGACCCGCGATGCCGGTGGCGATGCCGACCTGGCGGAACGTGTTGTTGATGCCCGAGCCCATCCCCGCCCTGGCGGCTGGGACGATCCCGACCGCGGTCGAGGCGATCGCCGGGTTCGTCATCCCGATCCCTGCGCCCGCGACGAGAAAGCCGGCCAGCAGCGTCGTCCACTCCGATCCGGTCCCGATGCCGCGCATCAGCAGCAGGCCCCCGCCGACCAGGCCGAGGCCGAGGCCGAAGAAGACCCGCGCGGGGACTCGCGTCAGCAGCCGGCCGGCCGCGGGGGCGACGAAGAACGAGAGCAGCGTTATCGGCAGGAACCGCACCCCGGCCTCGAGCGGGGAGTAGCCGAGGATGTCCTGCATGTAGATCGTGATGTAGAGGAACATCGCGAACATCCCCGCCGAGAGGGCGAACGCGACCGCCGAGACCCCGATGAAGGCGGGCTTGCGGAACAGGCCCATCTCGAGCATGGGGTGGTCGGAGCGCAGCTCGATCAGGACGAACAGCGCCAGCAGCACCGCCGCGCCGCCGAGCGAGACCTCGATCACCGCGCTAGACCAGCCTTCGGCATTGCCCCGGACGAGGCCGAAGATCAGCCCGAAGAGCGCCGTGGAGAAGATGACCACTCCGGGCCAGTCCACCCGCTGCGCTTCGCGGTCGCGCGACTCCGCCACCCGGGTCAGGGTCAGGGCGATGGCCGCGATCCCGATCGGGACGTTGACGAAGAAGATCCACTCCCAGCCGAGCGCGTCGGTGAGCGCGCCGCCGACGAGCGGGCCGATCGCCACGGCGCCGCCGACGGTCGCGCCCCAGATGCCGAATGCGGTCGCCCGCTCCGGCCCCTTGAACTCCTGCGCGATCAGCGCCAGGGTCGTCGCGAACATCGCCGCTCCTCCGACTCCCTGCACCGCACGGGCGATGTTCAGGAAGGTCGGGCTGGTCGCCAGCCCGCAGAGCAGCGAGGCGGTCGTGAAGATCGCGAACCCGATCGCGAAGACGTTGCGGCGCCCGAGCCGGTCGCCGAGGACCCCGGCGGTCAGCAGGACGGCAGCCAGGGTGAGGGAGTATGCGTCCACCACCCACTGCAGGTCGCTGAAGCTTGCCCCCAGGTCGCGCTGGATCTCGGGGAGCGCGACATTCACGATCGTGATGTCCAGCAGGAGCATGAACATCGCCACGCACGTCGCCAAAAGGGTCCACCACTTGCGCTCCATCAGCGCCGCCTTTCCTCGTACTGCGAGACCTGGATTGCACCGTAGCAAATCATCAGCACAACTGACGATCAGCATATATAATCATCAGTGATTTGGCGCACCTAACCGACATCAAGGCCTCTTCGGCGCCCGAGGCCGAGCGGACATTGCCCCCCGCCCTGCTGGAGCGGATCGGCTTCCTGCTGGCGATGACCAAGGGCGGAGCCGAGGGCTTCTGCACCCCGGCCCTCGCCCCGCTCGGGCTGCACGTGCGCCAGTTCGGGCTGCTGACGGTCCTCGCCACCGAGGGGCCGCGCTCCCAGCAGGAGCTCGCCGACTGGGTGCGGATGGATCGCACGACGATGGTCGGGTTCATTGACGGGCTCGAGGAGGCGGGCTACGTCCGCCGCGAGCGCAACCCGTCCGACCGGCGCGCCTACCTGCTCCAGCTCACGCCCGAGGGCCGCAAGGTCCAGAAGCGGGCCGAGGGGCTGATGCTCGAGGCCGAGGACGAGTTCCTCGCCGAGCTGAGCGAGACCGAGAGGGAACAGCTCCTGGGCCTGCTGGCCAAGCTGGCGATCGCCGTCGGGCGGCCGCCGAGCGAGAAAGCCGCCCCCTAGCGCGCCAGGCGCCCGAACTTCTCGCGGATGCGGTGGTAGAAGTTCGCGTCCTCGTACTGGGCGAGCCTGCCGACGTCGTGGCGGAAGCGCACCTCGATCTCGGCGCCGGGCTCGAGCTGGCTGCAGTGGTCGCCGTCGAGCTCGATCTCGACCGGCTCGCGGCCGGCGCCGTTGGAGACGTGCAGCGCGTCGCCGGGGGCGACGACGAGCGCCCGTGCGGTGAGCGTGTGGGGCGCGATGAAGCTGACCACGTATCCCTCGACGCCCCAGGCCAGGATCGGCCCGGCGTTGGCGAGGTTGTAGCCCGTGGACCCCGCCGGGGTCGCCACGACCAGCCCGTCGCAGCGCACGTGGCCGACTTCCTCGTCGGCGAGGCGGTAGGAGAGCTCAGCGACGCGCCCGTGCGGCTGGCGCACGAAGGTGACGTCGTTGAGGGCGACCGGCCGCGTGCCTTCCACGCCCAGCTCCAGCCCCGGCAGCGTCATCACCTCGAACTCGCCGGCGAAGGCCCGCCGCAGCGCATCGTCGAGCTCCTCGCGCTCGCTCGCCGCGAGGAATCCGATCGTCCCGAAGTTGATGCCGAACACGGGCACGCCCGTGTGGGCGAAGCGGCGCAGCGCGTGGAGGATGCTGCCGTCGCCGCCCAGCACGAGGCAGAGGTCCGGCCCCTCGAAAGCCTCGTCCACGCGGACGATCCCCGCTGCGGCCTCGCCGTGCTTGTCGAGCTCGTCCCCGGTGGCGAGCAGGGTGACCCCGGCCGTCTCGGCCGCCGCCGCCGCAGCGCGGACCGCGTCCGCGGTGCCGGGGGGATGCATGTGCGTGACCAGCACGGCGGTCTGGACGGATACGGTCACGGCTCGACCCTCTCCAGTTCGGCGTCGAGGTCGGCGGCAGCGCCGCCGCGGGCGGCCCAGACGAAGGTCTCGCGGTTCCCCTTCGGGCCGGGCAGGCCCGAGGAGGCGAGCCCGCGGACGACGAGCCCCGCGTCGCGCATCGCCCCGGCCACGGAGCGGATCGCGTCGCGGCGGTCCGAGGCAGCGCGCACCACTCCCCCGTGCCCGACCCGCTCGGGTCCCAACTCGAACTGCGGCTTCACCATCGCCAGCAGGTCGAGGTCGCGGCCGGCCACGTCGATGAGCGGGCCGATCAGCTTCGCCAGCGAGATGAAGGAGACGTCCACACTGACGAGGTCCGGGGTGAACGGGAGGTCGGCCGGGCGCAGCTTGCGCGCGTTCATACGCTCCATCACGGTCACGCGCGGGTCTTGGCGCAGGCGCCAGTCGAGCTGGCCGTAGCCGACGTCGAGCGCGATCACCCGCGCGGCGCCGCGCTGCAGCAGGCAGTCGGTGAACCCGCCGGTGGACGCCCCCACGTCGAGGCAGTCGCGGCCCGCGACGCGCACGGGAAGCTCCGCGAGGGCGTTTGCGAGCTTGACGCCCCCGCGCGAGGCGAACTCGGGCCGGGACTCGACGACCAGCTCCGCGTCCTCGGGCAGGAGCTGACCCGGCTTCGCCACCGAGGGGCCGTCGGCGCCGACCCGGACCCGGCCGGCGCGCACGCTCTCGGCCGCGGCCGTGCGCGAGGCGGCGAGCCCGCGCTCGGCGAGCAGGGTGTCGGCGCGGCGGCGTGCCATGACGGCAAGGTAGCCGCTGGGATCGGGCCGCTTCGCGCTTTCTCATGCGAAGTCTGTGACTCGGCTCACAGACAGATCGCACATATGTTCGTAGCCTGAATCGGGCAAGACTTCATGGTCGGTTTCGGCTCCGCGCATCTGGCGCTGACCGCTTTCAAAGGCACCAGCCGTCCGCTCGTCGCCTGAACCCGGCTTACCTCACACAGACAAAAAGCAGCACACATATCTCTCCTCCCTGTAGTACCCGTGAAACGGCCCGCTTCGGCGGGTCGTTTCTTTTGCGTGGATGCAGGGACTTCGCAACTGTGTCCGGACTCGCTCGACCGTAGGCCAGGACCCTGTGCGCCAGCTAGTGCGCCAGTCAGCGCGGTTTCAGTCCTGGTGAGCCACGCATGTATCCCAGTCGAATGGCACTGGGAGCTCGTCGAAGAGGTCACCGTCGGTGACGCCGGATCCTTGGACGGGCTCCCAGCCGCGCCGAAGGTGGCGTCCAATCACCACGAGGGCACCCACCCGCCACCGAGGCTTCTTCGCGGTCCAGCACGGGGGACCAGCGAAGG
>DASSYK010000035.1:0-5614 GCA_035703345.1 Solirubrobacterales bacterium | reverse complement strand
GCCCCTCGCCTGGGCGGCCGCGCTCTCGTTCGCCTACGCCTGCAGCGACGAGTATCACCAGACCTTCGTCGACGGGCGCCCGGGCAAGCTGCTCGACGTAGGGATCGACTCGGTCGGGATCGCGCTGGCGTGCGCGGGGATCAGCCTCCGGGGCCGTGGGCGCTCCTCGGGCCGCCCCTGAGCCGACACGCATCGCCCTCTCACGCCGCGCCGGACAGCCGCCGCGCCACGGCTCGCAGGGTCGCGACCACCCCCTCGGGCTCATGCCGGACCTGCGCGTGGGTGAAGCGCAGCGAGGTGAGCCCCGCCCGCGCATGGGCGTGATTGCGCACGCGGTCCCGCGCCTGCTGCGCGGGAGTGCGGTGATAGCGCAGGCCGTCGGTCTCGACGACCAGGCCCAGCCCCGGCCAGTGGAAGTCGACCTTGTAGCCGTTGAGGCGCACCCCGGTCTCCGGCCGAGGCAGCCCCGCGCGACGGACGAGCGGCAGGAAGCGGCGCTCGAGCGCCGAGTCGGTGAGGACGAAGGTGCGGCGGTCGAGCAGCCGGCGCAACGCAGCCACGCCCCGGACCCGGGGGTGGCGGTCGAGGGCCGCACGGAGACACTCGGGGTTGACGAGGTCGCGCCTGTCGGCCTCGTTGACCGCCGCCTCGAGCCGGTCCGGCTGCAGCCGCGTCGCGAGGTCGATCAGGGTGCGGGCGGGCGAGGTGACCGGGATGCGGTCGCAGACCGCGTGGTCCTCCAACAGCAGCAACGAGGGGCGGTGGATCCGGATGCCCTGCCGTCGTCGCCCGGCCTCGCGGGTGGCCGAGATGTCGATCGGCGCACACCGACCACGCCCTTGGGGGCGAATGCCCCAGAGGAGACCTGCGCTGCCGTGGCTTAGAAGGGCTCCGGGTCCGCAGCTGAGCACCGCGGCCATCCAGTGACCGTGCCGGGTCAGCCGTGGCGAGCCGACCCCGTAGATGCCCGGACGGATGAGGTGAAGCCGCCCAGTGCGGAGGCGGTGCTTGATCGCCTGGGAATGGACGCCGATATCGAGGAGTTGCCGCCGCGAGACAGCTCCGTGCTGCCGCGCGGCGAGCCCCCAGACCTGTCGACCGACGCTCCCGGAGTTACTTCTGGCTTCTGGGTAGTCCATGGACTACCGAGATGCCCGAAGTGCGGGTTCGCCCCCTTCGCGCCGGTTTCGGCCACCGGCGCGGCTCGCTGCGGCTAGATCCAGCCCTGCTCGGTTGCCATCAGGACCGCCTGGGCCCTGTCGAGCGCGCCGAGCTTGCCGTAGACGTTGTGGAGGTGGCTGCGGACCGTGCTCGCCGAGAGGTCGAGCTCCGCGGCGATCTGCTTGTAGACCTTGCCCTCGGCGAGGCGGCGCAGGACGTCGAGCTCGCGCGCCGAGAGGGGGCACGGTCCGCTGACGCGGCGGCGCTGGCCGGTGCCCCGGGGGATCTCATAGACGATCTTGCGGACCGCGGCCTCGTCGAGGCCGCAGGCTGAGCCGGCCGCGAGGAGCGCGTTGAGGCTGACGGGGGACTCCTCGAGGTAGGCGACGATGATGTCGGCGACGCGGATGACCGCGGCGGCGCCATCGGCCTGCTCGCTGTGGTGGCGCTCGATCGCCTCGGCGATGCGGCTGTGGAGGCCCCAGCGGCGCGTCAGGACGCCGCCGACCAGCGAGTGGTCGATGCCGAGCTCGCGGCGCTCGGCCGCGATCCGGTCGTCGGGGGTGCCGCCGCGGCGGTCGAAGCGCTCCGCGTACCCCGGATGCAGGCGGGCGAGGACGGTGCGGCCGATGTCGTGGAGGATCGCCGCGAGCGCGAGCTCATCGCGCTCCTCGTAGCCGGCTTCCTCGGCGACCCGGTCGGCGGCGCGCTGGACGCTGAGGGCATGCAGGCGGAAGCGGTCGGGTCCGAGGGCCATCTGGCCGTTGCCGTTGAAGAGGTCGTACGTGGGCGCCGAGCGGAGGATCGCCTCGGCGGCGCCGGGGCCGAGGCGCTCGACGGCTTCGGGGACGCTGCGGATGCGCCCGCCGCCCTGGAGCTGTCCAGCGGAACGCACGACCGCGCACGTGAGGCCGACGTCGCTCTCGACCACCGCGGCCACCTCATGCGCGGGCGCGCCGCGCGTGATCAGCTCGAGGGCCTGGTCCCGGGACTCGACCAGCGCCGGCTGGCGCTCGGCCTCGTCGAAAGCGGCGGCAAGGACGCGGCCGCGGCCGTGTCCCCGGGAAGCGGGATCGGCGACGCGAGTCGTGGCTGCCGTTGCCATGGGATTCCCATCGGCAGGGACCCCGGAATTGTTTAGTCCCCGTTCGGCGGCGAACCGAGTCTTTCGAGGGCGGCCTCGATCCGCTCCAGGGAGCGGTTCCTGCCCAAAACCGCGAGCGATTCGAAGATCCCGGGCGAGACGGTCGTGCCCGAGATCGCCACCCGAATCGGCTGATAGAGCTTTCCCGGCTTCACGTCGTGGGCGGCGAGCACGCCCCCCAGGGCCTCCTCGATGTGCTCCGGCTCGAAGGGCTCGACCCCGCGCAGCGCCTCCAGCGACGCCTGCAGCAGCGTCCCCGCGCCGTCCTTCATCACCTTGCGCCACGCCCTCTCGTCGTCCGCTGGGCCCTCGACGAGGAAGCGGATCAGCGGCCAGACCTCCTCGAGCGTCTGCGCCTTCTCCTGCGCGATCCCGCAGGCGGCCCGGAGCGTCTCGTCCGGGGCCCGGCCCACGTGCGCGGCCACCAGTTCGGTGTACTCGCCCAGGGGCAGCTCCCGCATGAAGCGCCCGTTCAGCCAGCGCAGCTTCTTCTCGTCGAAGATCGCCGAGGAGCGGCCGACGCGCTCGATCTCGAAGCGCTCGACCAGCTCGTCCGTGCCCATGATCGTGGTGTCGTCGCTCGTGCCCCAGCCGAGCAGCGCCAGGTAGTTGCGGACGGCGGCCGGCAGGTAGCCCGCGTCCCGAAGCTCCTGGACACTGGCGGCGCCATGGCGCTTGGAGAGCTTCTTGCCGTCGGGGCCGTGCAGCAGCGGCAGGTGCGCGTAGCGCGGCGGCTCGACCCCGAGCGCCCGCATCACGAGCAGCTGCTTCGGCGTGTTCGAGAGGTGGTCGTCGCCGCGCACCACGTCGGTGATCCGCATGTCGGCGTCGTCGACGGCGACCGCGAAGTTGTAGAGGACCGTCCCGTCGCCGCGGGCGATCACGAAGTCGTCCATCGCCTCGTTGGGGAATCTGACGTCGCCGCGGATCACGTCGGCCACCAGCGTCTCTCCCTCGTCGGGCACCCGCAGCCGCACCGCCGCGGCCGGGTCGTCGCTGGGCTCCCCGCGGTATCCGCGGTTGCCGTGGCGCTCCTTCCAGAGCTTCACGTCGTCGCCCGTCGCGGTGTCGTGGTAGGCCGCGCCGGTGGCGAGCAGCTCCTCCAGGCGCTCGCGGTGGCGCTCGGCGCGCCCGAACTGGCTGACGGGTCCCTCGTCCCAGTCCAGCTCGAGCCAGCGCAGCGCGTCGAGGATCTGCTCGACGTTCTCGGGAGTGGAGCGCTCGCGGTCGGTGTCCTCGATCCGCAGCACCAGCTCTCCCCCCGCCGCATGGCGGGCCGTCAGCCAGTTGTACAGTGCCGTCCGCGCTCCACCGATGTGGAGCGCTCCCGTCGGCGACGGGGCGAAGCGGACCCGGACGGGAGCTGATGACTTTGACTCGGAGCTGGCCATGCTGATCGGCGCCCATGTTTCCACAGGGGGTGGGCTGCTCCGCGTGCTCGAGCGCGCCGAGGACACCCGCTCGGACGCGATCCAGATCTTCAACCAGAGCCCCCGCATGTGGCGGCCGACCCGCTACAGCGAGGAGGACTTCGCCCAGTTCCGCGAGGCCGCCGGGCCCTCACGGCTCCGAGCGGTGATGATCCACATGATCTACCTGATCAACCCGGCGACCAAGGACCCGGAGATGCGGAAGAAGTCTCTGACCTCGCTGACCCACGCCCTGCGGGTCGCCGAGGGCATCGGGGCGATCGGCCTGGTCGTGCACCCTGGCGCCCTCAAGGAGGACACCCGCACCAACGCGAAGAAGCGCGCCATCGCGATGCTGAAGGAGGCGCTGGCCGAGACCGAGACCGCGCGGATCATCTACGAGAACACCGCCGGCTCCCCCCAGCTCCTCGGCCGCGACTTCGACGAGACCGCCGAGCTGATCGACAAGACGGGCGGGCCGAAGCGACTGGGCCTGTGCATCGACACCTGCCACCTCCACGCCACCGGCTACGACGTGCGCACCCCCGAGGGGGTCGCCGAGATCGCGGACGAGATCGAGTCCAAGGTCGGTCTCGAGCAGCTCAGGGCCCTCCATCTCAACGACTCGCGCGACGCCCGCGGCTCCAACCGCGACCGCCATGCGGCGATCGGCAAGGGCGAGATCGGCCGCAAGGGCTTCCGCGCCTTCCTCTCGGAGCCCCGCTTCCAGGACCTCCCGGCGGTGTCGGAGACGCCCGGGCTCGAGGGCAAGGGTCCGGACCGCGCGGAGATCCAGCTGATCAGGCGGCTGCACCGCGAGGGCCTTCGCGCCCGGGGCTGACGCGGAGGGCTAGGTGATCGCGTTGCGCAGGTCGAAGGCGCGGATGCCCTCGGCCCCGTCGTCGCTGCCGTCGAAGAAGCGGCGGTTGACGCACTCGTAGGCCGGGCCGTCCCCCTCGTAGGCGCGCTCGACCGTGAACTGGCACTGGGGCAGCGGGTCGCCGCTCATCTTGATCCCGCCGTAGCCGCCGGCCCGCTCGGCGAGCAGGAAGAGGTCGAGGTCCACCTCGCCCTTGAAGACCTTGTTCACGCAGCCCATGAAGCGCCGGCCGGTCGAGATGTCTTCGTAGGTGTAGAGGTAGCGGCAGCCCACCTCCATGCACCCGCGCGGCTCGATCAGCTTGTCGCAAAAGCCGCGGCACCGGCGGCATTCGCCGACGGCGCCGGTCCTCTGGGGCTGTGGCCAGGCGGTCACAGGCGGGAGTCTACGGCGAGCGCGGACGCCAGTGGCCCCTTTTCGGTGGCGCCCCGACGCGGTTCAGGCGGCCCGCGCGCCCGAGCCCAGGAGGGCGTGCAGCTCGGCGTCGAGCGCGGCGGAGCGGCGCACGCGGTAGCCGTCGCCGAAGCGGAGCTTGCGCAGGCCCTCGCGCGTCTGCATCTCGAGCATCACCTCGGCGTCGCCGGGGAAGTTCTCGAGGACCGACTTGAGCTCGTCGATCAGCGTCGTGCCGAAGGCGGCGGCGTCGATCGGGATCACCAGCGCCTCGGAGCCGCGCGCGCGGCGCGCGCGGGCCACCTCGTCCTCCGTCGGCTCGAACAGCTCGAGCTCCTGGGCGACGAGCTTGGTGTCGCCGCGGCCCTTGTGGTCCAGGCGCCCCCGCACGACCACGATCGCGTCGGGGGCGAGGAACTCGACGGACGCCTCGTAGGCCTTGCCCATCACCAGCATCTCGACCTGACCCTCGACGTCGTCGAGGGTGGCGAAGCACATCAGCGAGCCGTTCTTCGACTTGTGGCGCTTGAACTCGGCGACGATTCCGCCGACCGTCACCCAGGCCCCGTCCTGCTGGTCGGCGAGCTTCGAGAGCGGGCAGTCCACCCGCGCGCGGAGCGCGTCGCG
>DASSYK010000013.1:0-7075 GCA_035703345.1 Solirubrobacterales bacterium | reverse complement strand
CGCACTCGCATCCGGTGGCGCTGCGGGTGGAGGACGTGCCGGCGGCCAAGGAGGCGCTGGAGGAGAAGGGCGTGGAGTTCATCGGCGAGATCATCGACTCCGGCGTCTGCCACCAGGCGATGTTCAGGGACCCCGACGGGAACACGCTGGACCTGCACCACCGCTACAAGACCGGCAAGCCGAGCGAGGAGGATCTCGAGGCGGCCAAGGCGACCGCGCGCTCGGCGGCCGCCTAGCAGGAGCGGCAGCCAGGCCCCGTCAGCGCCTCGCGGACCCGCTGGCGCCCGCCCGGGCTGGTTGCGAACTTGCGGACCGCGACAAAGCCGTGGCTACCCTGTTTGCAGTCATTGGGACCGATCGCGGTCACGCGTGGTCGGTCTTCACGGCACTCTTCGAGATGGCACGACACGAGACAAAGACGCTTCCGCGTGGGCGCGAGCGCGCCCAGCGCCGGCCCGAGCACGTGACCGAGCGGCGCTCCGCGCCGCCGATCGTCGAGCTGCGCCGCGCGACCAAGGTCTACCCGGGCGGCCACGTCGCCCTCGACCGCGTCAGCCTGCGGGTGGACCGCGGCGAGTTCGTGTTCCTCGTCGGCCCCACGGGCTGCGGCAAGTCGACCCTGATCAAGCTCCTGATCCGCGAGCTCGAGCCGACCGAGGGGGAGGTCCTCATCGCCGGCCGCGACATCGCCACCCTCGGCCGCGACCGGATCCCCTACCTGCGCCGCCGCATCGGCACCGTCTTCCAGGACTTCAAGCTTCTCCCCGACCGCAGCGTCTACGACAACGTCGCCTACGCGCTGCAGGTGATCGGGGCCTCGCGCTCCGAGATCCGCACCAAGGTCCCCGACGCGCTGCGCCTCGTCGGCCTCGCCGACAAGACGAACAACTCGCCCGACCAGCTCTCCGGCGGCGAGCAGCAGCGCCTCTCCGTGGCGCGCGCGTTCGTCAACCATCCGCCGCTGCTGCTGGCGGACGAGCCGACCGGGAACCTCGACCCCGCCACCTCCGTCGGCATCATGCAGACGCTCTACCGGATCAACCGCACCGGCACGACCGTCGTGGTCGTCACCCACGACCGCGAGATGGTCGACAAGATGCGCCGCCGCGTGATCGGCCTCGACGCCGGCCGCGTCGTCCGCGACCAGTCCGCGGGCATGTACGCCGACGAGGAGTCCACCCGCGAGTTCGCCGCCCGCATGCGCGACGAGCTCGGCGTGCAGGAAGAGCGCTACTAGGCCGTGGGCATGGGGCGGATGTTCTTCTTCATCGGCGAGGGCCTGCGCGCGTTGAGGCGCAGCGCGGCTCCGAGCGCCGCCGCGATCGTCACGGTCGCGATCACGATGCTGCTGCTCGGTGTCCTGATCCCCGTGCTCCAGGCGACCAGCGGCAAGACGGACGAGGTCCGCGAGCAGGTCGGGCTCAGCGTCTACCTCTTCGACGACGCGACCCAGCCCGAGATCGACGAGCTCCAGGGCCAGATCCAGTCGCTCCCGCACGTCTCGGAGGTCGAGTTCGTCTCCAAGGGCCAGGCGCTCGAGGACCTCAGCCAGCGCTTCGAGAAACAGAACAAGGAGGACCTGACCGAGCAGCTGCCCGGCTCGCGCAACCCGCTTCCGGCCTCCTTCCAGGTCAAGCCCGACGACCTCGACAACCTGGCGGCGGTGCGCTCGTCGCTGACCCCTCCGGGCGACGACGGCAAGCCCGCTCCGATCAGCCCGATCATCGACGAGGTCGACGAGTCGCGCGAGGAGGCCAACACGATCACCAAGGTGACCGGAGCCCTCAAGTGGGGGCTGACGATCGTCGCCGCGCTGCTCCTGGTCGCGTCGCTGCTGCTCGTCGGCAACACGATCCGGCTCTCGATCTACGCGCGGCGCCGCGAGGTCGAGGTCATGCAGCTCGTCGGTGCCACCAATTGGTTCATCCGCTGGCCCTTCGTCGTGGAGGGGATCATCTGCGGCCTGATCGGCGGCCTCGCCGCCATCGCGATCCTGTTTCTCGGCAAGGAGACCGTGCTCGACCCGCTCGCAGAGCAGTTCAAGATCGTGTCCTCCGAGCAGACGATCGCCTTCACTAAGCTGACCGTCTTGCTGCTCGTCGCGGCGATGACAGTGTCGGCTATCGGCAGCGGACTCACGCTCCGCCGCTTCCTGCGCGTTTGAGCGGAGGCATTCGGCCGTTCCTCGTCGCGATCCTCGTGATCGCGACCTTCTTCGTCGGCGCGAGCGTCGGCCAGCGCTCGGATCGGGTCGGGGACCTCGCGAGCGACCTCTTCGGCGCCGGCGAGGAGGCGGAGCTCAGCAACGAGGCGCTCGACGTGATCCTCGACAGCTATTTCCGCGACGTCGATCCGGAGAAGCTCGACGACGCCTCGGTGCGCGGCATGATCGCGGACCTGCGCAAGCGCTACAAGGACCGCTTCTCGCACTACTTCGGCCCCAACGCCTACGCGCGCTTCCGGGAGATCACCTCCGGCCGCTTCTCCGGGGTCGGGATGACCGTGACCGAGGTCCAGCGCGGCCTGCGCGTCGCCGCCGTCTTCGACGAGTCCCCCGCCAAGAAGGCGGGGATCATCGAGGGCGACGTGATCACCGCCGTCAACGGCAAGTCGATCGCCGGCGAGGACGCCGATCTCGCCACGGCCGAGATCAAGGGCAGGGCCGGGACCGACGTCACGCTCACAGTCCTGAGCGCGGGGGGCAAGAAGCGCGACGAGACCCTGATCCGCGCCGAGCTCGCGGTGCCCGCGGTCGAGTCGGAGATGAAGCGCGCCGGGGGCCGGCCCGTCGGCTACGTGCGGCTGGTCAGCTTCGCCGACGGCGCCCACGCCGAGCTCCGCGAGGCCGTGGAGAAGCTCGACAAGCGGGGCGCGGAGGCGACGATCGTTGACCTGCGCGGCAACGGCGGCGGCCTGCTGACCGAGGCCGTGCTCACCTCCAGCGTCTTCGTCGAGGACGGGGTGATCGTGTCGACCAGGGGCCGCACGCAGCCCGACCAGACCTACGAGGCCCAGGGTGACGCCCTTCCCGAGCGCCCGATGATGGTCCTGATCAACGGCGACACGGCCTCGGCCTCGGAGATCTTCACGGCCGCCCTGAACGACGCCGGGCTGGCCGAGGTCGCCGGCCAGACCTCGTTCGGCAAGGGCGTCTTCCAGGAGGTGATCGAGCTGGAGTCCGGCGGCGCGCTCGACCTGACCGTCGGCGAGTACCTGACCCGCGACGGCGTATCGCTCGCCGGCAAGGGCATCGAGCCGGAGCTGCCCGCGCGCGACATCCCGAAGACGCGGCCCGATGAAGGCCTGCGCAAGGCGCTCGCCGCGCTCGGCGCCCGGCTCGCCGCCGAGGGCGAGGCGGCGAAGCCGAGCGGCTCCTAGCCGGTGGGCCCGCGGCCCCGAGGCCGCGCTGAGAGGCGCGTGGCCGTGATCTCCAAGCGAGGCCGCTTCCTCGTCGGCGAGCCGCTGTTCGAGCGCGGCGGCCGGATCTCGATCGAAGGCGGCGCGCGCGTCGGCCCCGGCCGGATGGCGCTGGTGGAGATGAGGCCGGGGCGCGCGCGCGTGCTCGAGGACCTCGGCCGCCCCGACCGCGCGGCCGACGTGATCGCCGCCCTGCTGCTCGAGCGCGATCTGCCGACAGGCTTCCCGAGCAAGGTGGACGGCGAGGCCGCCGAGGTGGCGAAGCGCCCGCCCGGCGACCGCGGTGGGCGCCGCGACCTGACCGAGCTGCCCACGCTGACGGTCGACCCCGCGACCGCCCGCGACTTCGACGACGCCGTCTCGGCCTCGGAGACCGACGGCGGGGTCCGCCTCTGGATCCACATCGCCGACGTCGCCGCGCACGTCCGGCCTGACAGCCACATCGACCGCGAGGCGAAGCGGCGCGCCAACTCGACCTACGTCCCCGGCACCGTCGTGCCCATGCTTCCGTTCGCTCTCTCCAGCGGCGCCTGCAGCCTCAGTCCCGGCGACGAGCGGCTTGCGGTCACCACCGAGATCGAGGTGGGCGACGACGGCGACGTGCGCTCGACCCGGTTCTACCGCAGCCGCATCCGCTCGGACGCCAGGCTGAACTACGACCAGCTCGACGAGATCTTCTCGGGCCGCGCCGAGGCGCCGGCGCACGTCGCCGAGGAGCTGAGGCTGACGCGCCGCGTCGCCTCGGTGCTCGCTGAGCGTCGCGCCGGCCAGGCGATCGAGGTGAGCAGCGCCGAGCCGGAGTTCGTCTTCGAGGGCGGCGACGTCACCGGCGCGCGGGAGATCGTGCAGACCGAGTCCCACCGCCTGATCGAGCAGCTGATGATCCTCAACAACGAGCGGGTGGCGGAGCTCTTGGAGCGCAAGGGCATTCCGACCCTCTACCGGGTCCACGAGCAGCCCGACCCCGAGCGGGTCGCCGTGCTGTTCTCCCAGCTCGACGCGCTCGACATCCCGACACCGCCGCTGCCCGAGAACCTTGCGCCCACCCAGGCGGGGCAGCTCGCGATCGAGGCCAGCCTCCTCGTCGCCGAGGAGGCCAGGCGGCGCGGCCACGGCCGCGAGGCGTATACATCGCTCGTGCTCCGCTCCCTCAACCAGGCGCACTACTCCGACCACAACGTCGGCCACGCCGGGCTCGGCAGCCCGGCCTACTGCCATTTCACCTCGCCGATCCGGCGCTACCCCGACCTGGTCGCCCACCGGGCGCTGCTCTCGGCGGTCGGCGCCGGCGAGCGGCCGGCCCGCGCGGAGGAGGTCGGCGAGACCGGGATCTGGTGCTCGGAGCGGGAACGGGACAGCGCTCGTCTCGAACGAGAGGCGGATGATGTCTGCGGTGCCTTCCTGCTCGAGAAGGAATTGTTCGAGCGCGGGCACGACGCGGACTTCGAGGGCGAGGTCTCGGGCGTGGTCGGCGCCGGGGCGTTCGTGCGCTTCGGCGGCGCGCTCGCCGACGTCTACGAGGGCTTCCTCCCAGCGCGCGTGATCGGCGGCCGCGAGCGCTACGAGCTCGACGAGACCGAGACGATGCTGGTCGGCCAGCGCGACGGGGGGCGGGTCCGGGTCGGCGACCCGGTGAGGGTCGAGGTCGAGCGCGTGGAAGCGCCGCGCGGGCGGGTGGACCTGGTCCTCGCGCGGACCGGGGACCGGCGCCGATGAGCAAGAAGAAGAAGGGCGGCCAGAGGACGCCCGCGAGCGGAGACGTCGCCACCAACCGCCGCGCACGACACAAGTTCAATCTGCTGGAGCGCTTCGAGGCCGGCATCGAGCTCCAGGGCAGCGAGGTCAAGTCCCTCCGCGAGGGCAAGACCCAGCTCAACGAGGCCTTCGCGACCATCAACGACGGTGAGGTCTGGCTGCGCGGTGCCCACATCCCTCCCTATCTGCCGGCCAGCAGCCAGAACCACGACCCCGACCGCCCCCGCAAGCTGCTGCTGCACCGCCGCGAGATAGAGCGCCTGATCGGCAAGACCGCCGAGCGCGGCCTCACACTGATCCCCACCAGGATCTACTTCAAGGGCCCGCGCGCCAAGGTCGAGATCGCCCTCGCCACCGGCAAGGAGGGCCGCGACCGCCGCCGCGACATCCAGGAGCGCGACACGCGCCGCGAGATCGAGCGCGAGTTCAAGCAGCGGATGCGCTGAGCGGCGCCTCCCCGGCAAGAACCCGCCCAGGGGACGGAAAGAGGCGGTGCACGCAGAAAGTCGCTGCGTGCCAACATTGGGTGCAGGGATGCCTGCTGCCATCGATACAGTCGTGCCCCTCGGCGATGTCGGGGGCTATATCGCCGACAACCCGGAGGTCGCGTACGCGGCCGCGGGGGCGATGGCCCTGCTCCTCATCCTGGTGTTGCTGATCTCCCGCCGCAGGCGGGCGGAGAAGGAGGCCGGCGCCGGCGCGACGCCGCGCAAGGAGGCCTCCGCGGAGCCGGGGGAGGAGAAGAGGAGGAGCTTCCGCCTCCAGCGGAAGTCCAAGACCGACGAGGAGAAGCCGAAGAAGGAGCGCCGCGCGTTCAGGCTCGAGAGGAAGTCCAAGGGCGAGAAGCTTGCGGCGGATGCGAAGCCCGATACGGGCGAGCAGCCCGAGAAGGCCGCCGTCGCCGAGGAGTCCGAGAAGCCCGAGAAGAAGAGCTGGCGCGAACGGCGCACGGAGAAGCGGGAGCGGCGGCGCTCCGAACGCGAGCGCAAGGCCGGCGAGAAGCGTCGCGCCGAGCAGGAGGAGCGCCGCGCTTGGGAGCAGGAGCGCCGCCGCCGCCGCGAGGAGCGTGAGATGCGCAAGCAGGACCGCCGCGCTCGCCGCGCCGACAAGCGAGGGCGTCCGACGGTGTCCGCCGAGGCCGAGCCCGAGGTCGAAGCCGAAGCCGAGGCCGAGGTGCCCGCGGAGGAGACGAGCGGGCGACCGCTCGGCGCCGCCGCTGCCACCGGCGCCGCCGCGGCCGGAGCCGTTGGCGCTGCCGCTGCCCTCCGCGGCGAGCCGTCCGACGAGGAGCCCTCCGACGAGGAGCCCTCCGACGAGCAGCCGACCGGCGAGGTGCCCGACGTCGGCGAGGAGGCCGCCAGCGAGTGGGTGCCGGCTGCCGAGCGCGGCGAGGGCGAGCAGCCCGCCGCGCCGCCCGGCGACCACGAGAGCGTCTCGCTCGATTCGCCCGAGGCCGCAGAGGCCCCCATCGCCCCTTCCATGCCGGAGCCCGGCGCCGCGCCGGGCGGGTTCGCGCCCACTGCGCCGGAGGGCGCCGAGCCCCGCGCTCTCGAGGAGGAGCCGGGTCAGCCCGGGCTGACGCCGGAGCCGGACCCGAATGCGATTGCGCCACCGGCCGCCGAGGCCGAGGCCGGAGACTCGCTCCAGGACCAGATCAACCAGCTTACGTCGGAGACGGGTGAGGCTGCCCCGGTGCCCGGCCCCGAGGAGCCCCAGCTCCCGGGCATGCCCGAGGAGCCGCCGGCGCCGGGCCCACCCGCCATGCCCGTGCCGCCGCCCGTGCCCGAGCCGCCCGCCATGCCCGAGGCCCCGGGCGTCCCTGGGCCGCCCGGCCTCCCCGAGGAGCCTTCCGTGCCCGAGCAGCCGGCGATGCCCGAGCAGCCGGCGGTGCCCGAGCAGCCGG
>DASSYK010000008.1:0-2550 GCA_035703345.1 Solirubrobacterales bacterium | reverse complement strand
TGGACAGGTGCAGGGTGATCTTCTCGCCGGCCATCGGGCTAGGCGTTCGGGTCAAGGAGGAGCTTGCCGGTGCTGCGGCGCTCCGAGATCTCCTCGTGCGCGCGGGCCGCGTCGCCGAGCGGATAGACGCCGCCGATCACGACCTCGAGCTCGCCGGCGGCGACCGCGGAGAGCAGCTCGCCGACCATAGAGGCGACCAGTTCGCGGCGCTTCGCCACCAGGGGCACCAGCCAGAAGCCCAGCACGGACTTGGAGCTGCGCAGCAGGTAGTTGGTCGCGACCTCGTTCGGGTGGCGGGCGGCGTTGCCGAACACGACTATCCGGCCCAGGGGCCCGAGCGCCGCCAGCTCGGCCTCGAAGCCGGTCCCGCTCATGTGCAGGACGACGTCGGCCCTCTCGCCTCCGTTGGCGTCGACGATGGCCTGCTTCAGGTCCTCGGCGCGCGAGTCGGCGGTGGCGTCGGCGCCGAGGCGCTCCACGAGCGCGCGCTTCTCGTCGCTCGAGGCGAGACCGATGACCTTCGCCCCGGCGCGCTTGGCGAGCTGGACGGCGAGGCTGCCGGTGCCGCCGGCGGCCGCTTCGACCACGACCGTCTCCCCCTCCCGGACGTGCGCGCAGAAGTGCAGCAGCGCGTGCGCGGTCATGCCCTGGAGCAGCAGCCCCGCCGCCTGGTCGTCGCTGACCTCGTCAGGGACCGGCACGAGCCAGGGCTCCGGCACGGCGACCTTCTGGGCATAGGCCCCGCTGCCGAGCACCGCCGCCACGCGCCGGCCGTCCGGCGTGCGCCCGCTCACCTCGGCGCCCGGGATCAGCGGCAGGGTCTGCTCGGCGAGGTAGTCGTTGCGGATCGCGTGCGTGTCGGCGAAGTTGATCCCGGCGCGCGCGACGTCGATCACGACCTCGCCGTCGGCCGGCTCGGGATCGGGGAGCTCGACCAGGCGGAGGGTCTCCGGCCCGCCGAACTCCTGGATCTGGATAGCTTTCACGATCCCAACATATCCCGCCACCTCCTCGGGCTGCGCCCTGGGGGGTGCGGGGTGATCTGACCACAGGACTGGGCTCCTTGAAATGTCGCTAACGGTTGTCGGTTCGATTGCGTTCGATTCCGTCCGCACGCCCTTCGGGGAGCGGGAGCGGATGCTGGGCGGTTCGGCGGTGCACTTCTCCCTCGCCGCGAGCTTCTTCACCGAGGTGCGCGTGGTCGGCCCCGTCGGCGAGGACTTCCGCGACGAGCACTTCGAGGTGCTCGAGAGTCGCGGCGTCATCACCGACGACATCGAGCGGGTCGAGGGCGGGCGAACGTTCTTCTGGCAGGGGCACTACGAGTACGACATGAACGTCGCCCACACCGACGACACGCAGCTGAACGTGTTCGCCGAGTTCGACCCCAAGCTCTCAGCGGACTCGCGCGCGGCCGACCTCCTCTTCCTCGGGAACATCCAGCCCGACCTGCAGCGGCGGGTCCGGTCCGAGTGCGACGGCGCCGCCTTCGCCGGGCTCGACTCGATGAACCTCTGGATAGACACCGAGCGCGACTCCCTCGTCGCCGCCATCGGCGAGACCGACTGCGTGCTGCTGAACGATGCGGAGATCCGGATGCTGACCGGTGAGCCCAACCTCGCCCGCGCGGCCCGCGCCGTGATGGAGATGGGCCCGCAGGTCGTCGTCGCGAAGCGCGGGGAGTACGGGGCCGCCCTCTTCAGCGGCGACGAGTTCTTCGCGATCCCCGGCTACCTGCTCGAGGACGTCCGCGACCCGACCGGCGCCGGCGACAGCTTCGCGGGTGGCTTCCTCGGCTACCTCGACAGCCACCGCGCCGGCGGCTCCTCACCGCTCGACGGCGAGGTGCTGCGCCAGGCGATGGCCGTCGGCTCGGTGCTCGCATCGTTCAACGTCGAGGACTTCGGCACCGAGCGGATCCGCTCGCTGACGACGGACGAGATCGCGGCGCGCCTGCACGAGTTCAGGCGCATCACCCACTTCGACGTCGACGCGGCGCAGATCCAGATCGGCTAGCGCAGCCGCGCCTCGTCGAGGTCGAGGTCGCGCTCGACGACGCGGTAGATGTCGGGACTGATCCGCCCCTGGTTGCGCAGGCCGAGCAGCGCCTCACGCTCGGCGCCGATCAGCCGTTGCCGCAGCCGGCTGTACTCGCGCAGCGGGTCCTCGATCGGGACGGCCTGTCCCTCACCTTCGATGGCCGCGACGCAGCGGGCGAAGCGGGCGCGGTACAGCTCTCCCAGGCGGTCGATCGCGGGGTCGGGCTCGCCGTCGCGCGAGCTCTCGACCTCCTCGAGGGCATCGAGCGCCGCCTGGGCGGCCTCGAGCCGCGCGATCGCCTCGTCGGGGGACCAGACCCGCTCCGTGCCGAGCCCCAGTGCACGGATCAGCCGCGGCAGGGTCAGGCCCTGCAGGACCAGGGTGAAGACGATCACGGTGACCGTCAGGTAGATGATCAGCTCGCGCTGGGCGAACGGCCCGTCGTCGAGCTCGAGCGGCAGCGCCAGGGCGAGCGCCAGCGAGACCGCTCCGCGCATCCCGCTCCAGCCG
>DASSYK010000151.1:0-25149 GCA_035703345.1 Solirubrobacterales bacterium | reverse complement strand
CAGGCCGGCGCTCTCGTCGCCCTCGCCCCCGGGCAGCTCGTGCTCGGCCACCGTGAAGCCGCGCTTCTCGAGCTTGCCGCGCAGCAGCAGCTTCGTTCCCGGCCGGAGCTTGTCGGCGAGCCAGGCGCGGTTGAACCACGTCGCCGTCGCGGAGCCCGTCTCGTCCGCGACCTCGGCCTCGAGGATCGTAAGGCCGCGGCGGCGCGTCGGCCGTGCGCGCACGCGCCCGCGGACCTCGACCTCGACGGTCGCCTCCTCCCCCAGGCGCAGATCGCCGAGCCGCACCGGCGACGCGCGGTCGCGGTAGCTGTGCGGGATGTGGCGCAGCAGGTCGCCGAGGCTCTCGATCCCGAGCTCCGCGGCGGCCTCCGCGAGCTTCGGCCCGGCGCCGCGCAGCGCGGTGACCGGCGCCTCCAGCGCCGCGCGCGCGGGCCAGTGGACGGGGGCCTCGAGCAGCTCCTCCCGGCTCAGCGGGCGGCCCGAGCCGATCGCCCGCGGGCCCGGCTCGCGGGCGTCACCGCGCGGGATGTCGAGGGCCGCCTCGATTCCCCAAGGCTAGGGCCGCCGACCGATGGCACCGGGGCTGCCTAGCCGAGGGCGATCGAGTCGAGCTCGATCGTGACCACCGCCGGGGCCGGGAGCGGGCGGCCGCCGGGCGCGCGCAGCAGGACCCGCCGACTGGTCGGGAACACGATCCCGTCGAAGGTCCGGTGCCCCGAGGCGAAGTGGGCGCCGCGGGCGAACCCTCCGACCACCTGCGCCGTGTAGTCGTTGCGCCTGAGCATGCCCTCGTCGTCGAAGTAGAAGCTCTGCCGCCGTGAGTGCGCGTGGACCGGCTCGGGGAAGGTGACGTCGAGCCGGCGGCAGCGCCGGCCCTCGACCTCGGCCTCCTCCCCCTCCACCACCCCGTAGCCGTCCCCCGAGAGCATGAACGGGGTGTTCAGGTAGTTCCACATCGCATACGAGCTGAAGTAGAGCGCGTCCAGGTCGCTCCACCACAACTTCCTGGCGAGCCCCGAGAGCCCGAAGAACGGCGAGCGCCCGTCCTCGCGCTCCGCGACGACGCGGCCGCCGCGATCGAGGATGCGCACCGCCCCCGCGTCGAAGACGCCGGTGGAGCCGGGGTGCGGGTACGGCTCGGTCGTGACCCGCTGTTCCGCGGTCGCCACGGTGACGCGGCAATCGGAGAAGTGGTCGCGGCGCTTCCCCTTCGCCGCCATCAGCGCGCCGCCCACCCGGATGTGCGCCGACACCTCGTTCACGTCGCGCCAGCGGGCGAGCCCGCCGTGCGCCTGGATCACCTCGTCGAGGAGCGGCGGGTCGAGGGCTGCTTTCACGGGTCAAAGGCTACGGTTCGGCGGTGGCAGCTACTGAGAGCGTCTGGGACTACCCGCGCCCTCCGCGCGTCGAGCGGCTCGACCGACGGGTGCGCGTGGTCCACGGCGGCGAGGTCGTCGCCGAGAGCGACCGGGCGCTGCGCGTCCTCGAGACCGCCAGTCCGCCCACCGTCTACGTCCCGCTGGCCGACGTCCGCGAGGACCTCCTCAGCGAGGCCGGCGGCCGTCAGACCGTCTGCGAATGGAAAGGGCGAGCGGACTACCTGCACGTCGATGCGGGCGGCACGCGTGCCGAGCGCGCGGCCTGGATCTACCGCGACCCCCGCCCCGGCTACGAGGAGCTGGCCGGCCACGTCTCGTTCTACCCCGGGCGCGTCGACGCGGCCTACCTGGATGACGAGCGGGTGCGGCCACAGCCGGGAGGGTTCTACGGCGGCTGGATCAGCGACGGGATCGAGGGCCCCTTCAAGGGGGAGCCGGGGACCGAGGGCTGGTAGCGGGCTCCTACTCAGCCGCCAGCAGCCACCAGTAGTGGGCCTGGCCCCCCTGGTGCGTCTCGAGCTCGACGCCGTCGGGGAGGTGGGCCTCGAGCTCCTGAAGCCCGATCGGCGCGCCCACACCGCCGATGGCGGTGACGATCTCGGCACCGTCGGCGAGATGCGCGAGCGTCTCCGCCAGCGTCGAGCCCGCCCCGCCCCACGCGACGATCTCGTCGCCCACGAAGCCGACGGCGTCGCCCTTGCTGAAGCGCCCGGAGGCGTCGTCGCGGGCCGCCGGGGCCACCGAGCCGACCCGCACCCCGGCGAGGGCCGACTCGAGGCGCTCCGCATTCTCCGCGGCCGAGAGAGCCGGGTCGAGCTCGACGAGCGCGGCCAGCCCGGCCTGTGGCGCCGTGCAGGCGACGACGCGGGTGTCCTTGTCCGAGAGCTCAGCCGCGCGCTCGGCCGCCATCACGACGTTGGGGTTGTTCGGCAGCACCAGCACCTCCTCGGCCGGAACCTCGTGGATCGCGGCCAGCAGGTCGTAGATCGAGGGGTTGAAGGTCTGCCCGCCGTCGATGACGTAGGCGCCGAGGTCCTCGTAGAGGCCGCGAACCCCGTGTCCCGAGGCGACGGCGACGACGGCGCAGCGGCCGGCCTGCAGCCGCGCCGTGCGCTCGGCGACCTGCTCGCGCATGTCGGCGACGTCGAGCTGCGAAACCTCCCCCGCCCCCTCGAAGAGGGCGACCGCGTCGTCGGGATCGTCGGTGTGGACGTGGACCTTGAGGGTGACCTCGTCGCCGACGACCAGCACCGAGTCGCCGAGCTCCTCCAGCCGCGGGATGAAGGCGCGGCCCTCGAGCCCGCTGCCGGTGACGATGAAGTTCGTGCAGTAGCGGTAGCGGCTGTCCTCGTGATGCGGGCGGGTGTCGCCCGAGGGCGCGTGGTGGTGGGCGACCTCGACCGGCCTGGCGGTCCCGCGCAGGCCGGCGACGATCCCCGCGAGGATCACGACGAGGCCGTAGGCGCCCGCGTCGACGACGCCCGACGTCCGCAGCACCTCGAGCTGCTCGGGCGTCCGGTCGACCGCCTGCTCGCCGTCGCGGACGGCGCTCTCGAGCAGCTCGGCGAGCATCGCGTCCTGCTCGGCGGGCGTGGCGTCGGTCTCGAGGCGCGTCCTCTCCATGTGGGCGATCCGGCGCGAGACCGAGTGCGCCATCTCGCGGAAGACGGTGAGCATCGTCCCCTCGGCCGGCTCGCGGACCGACTCGTAGGCGGCGTCGGCGGCCCGGGCCATCGCCGCGGCCACCAGGACCGGGTCGATCAGCTCACCGGGCCGGCTCGCCAGCTCCTCGGCCGCGCCGCGGACGATCTGGCTCAGGATCACCCCCGAGTTGCCGCGTGCGCCCATCAGCGCCGCGCGCGCGAGGGCGTCCACCAGCTCAGTGCGGCCGATGTCGTCGACCATCTGGCCGTCGAGGCGGTCGAGCTCCTCGCCCACGGCGCGCAGGGTCAGCGCCATGTTGTCGCCGGTGTCGCCGTCGGCGACCGGGAAGACGTTGAGGTCGTTGACCTCCTGGCGGCGCTCCTCCAGGTAGGTCGTGGCCGCGTTGACGACGCGGCGGAATCTCTCGATCGAAGGGTCGGCCATGGGATTAGGGCGAAACCCCAGCCCCGAAACCTAGACGGCCTTGGTGACCTTGTTCGACTTCAGGCAGCGCGTGCAGACGTACACGCGGCGGGTGCCCTCTCCCTCGGCGATCCGGACCTTCTGCAGGTTCGGGTTGAAGCGGCGCCGGGTGGCGACCATCGAGTGGCTACGGGAGTTCCCGAACGCGGGCTTCTTGCCGCAGCTGTGACAGACCTTGGCCATCGGACGCGAGATGGTAGCGACCCCGCGGCGCCCTAGAGCTGCGCTTTGAGCAGCGCCATCCGCATCGCCACGACAGCGGCCCCCCGGCCCTGGTCCCTCTTGCCGCCGCCGGAGCGCGCCAGCGCCTGGTCCATGTTCTCGGCGGTGATCACGCCGAAGGCGCAGGGAACCCCGGTGTCGAGCTGCACGCGCTGCGTCCCGGCGGCGACCTCCTCGCAGACGTGGTCGTAGTGGCTGGTCTCCCCGCGGATCACCACCCCGAGGCTGGCGATGCCGGCGAAGCGGCCCGACTCGGCGCAGAGCTTCGCCGCGAACGGCAGCTCGAAGGCGCCCGGCACCCGGAAGGTCTGGATCGAGGCCGGGGTGACGCCCCCCAGCGAGAAGCCCTCGGTGGCACCGTTCAGCAGCCGCTCGGCGATGTCCTCGTAGAACGTCGCGACGCAGACCGCGAACTCGCTCCGGGCGAGGACCTCGCGATCGGCGTCGCTGAACTGCTCGAAGCCCCTCTCCTCAGTCACCGGGCGGGTAGTCGGTCGTCCTGCGGCCGGCGGCGCCGCGCTCCGCGTCCTTGCGCTGCTCCTCGTGCAGGAGCTGCTCGTCGAGCGGCAGCCCCTGGTGGTGCAGCGTGTGGCCCAGCTTCTCGCGCTTGGCGCTGAGGTAGGCCTCGTTGTGCGGGTTCGGGACCGACCGGATCGGCACCTGCTCGGTCACGGAGAGCCCGTAGCCCTCCAGCCCGAGGATCTTCTTCGGGTTGTTCGTGAGGATGCGAATGCTCGTGAGGCCGAGGTCGCCGAGGATCTGCGCGCCGATGCCGTAGTCGCGCAGGTCGGCCGGCAGCCCGAGCTTGAGGTTGGCGTCGACCGTGTCGAGGCCCTCCTCCTGGAGCTTGTACGCGCGCAGCTTGTTGAGCAGGCCGATGCCGCGCCCCTCCTGGGAGAGGTAGAGCAGGACGCCCCGGCCCTCGCGCTCGATCTGCGCCAGCGCCGCCTCGAGCTGCTCGCCGCAATCGCAGCGCAGCGAGTGGAAGACGTCGCCGGTGAGGCACTCGGAGTGTACGCGGACCAGCACGTCCTCGGCCCCGGAGACCTCGCCCTTGACCATCGCCACGTGGTGCTTGTCGTCGACCAGGGAGCGATAGCCGACGGCGCTGAACTCGCCGAACTTCGTCGGGAGCCTGGTCGCGACGATCCGCTCCACCAGCCGCTCGTGCTGGCGGCGGTAGGCGATCAGGTCGGCGACCGTGACCATCTTCAGCTCGTGCTTCCCGCAATAGGGGATCAGGTCCCCGACCCGGGCCATCGTCCCGTCCTCGTTCATGATCTCGCAGATCACTCCGGCGGGGATCAGGCCGGCGAGGCGGGCGAGGTCGACCGCCGCCTCGGTCTGGCCGGTGCGCTCGAGCACGCCCCCGTCCTTGGCCTTGAGCGGGAAGACGTGGCCGGGCTGGACGAGGTCGTCCGGGCCCGAGTGCGGGTCGATCGCGACCTGGATCGTGCGGGCACGGTCGTGCGCCGAGATCCCGGTGGTGACGCCCTCGCGGGCCTCGATCGAGATCGTGAAGGCGGTCTCGAACGGCGACTCGTTCTTCGCGGCCATCAGGTCGAGGCCGAGCTCGGAGCACCGCTCGCCGGTCAGCGAGAGGCAGATCAGGCCGCGGCCGTGGGTCGCCATGAAGTTGACCGCCTCGGGGGTCGCGAACTGCGCAGCCATGGTGAGGTCGCCCTCGTTCTCGCGGTTCTCGTCGTCGCAGACGACGACCATGCGCCCGCGGCGGATGTCCTCGATGGCCTCCTCGATGGAGGCGAACGGTGAGCTGTCGTTCTTCGGGTCCATGCGCTCGGTGGTCTCCTTCGCCATCTGCATCAACTCCCTTCGGTGGGTAAGGGTGGCAAACCCTCGGCGCCGACGAAGCGGCGCACGTAACGCGCGAGGACGTCGCACTCGACGTTCACGCGGGCCCCCGGCTGGATCCGGCCGAGGGTGGTGCGCTCGAGGGTCTCGGGGATCAACGAGAGCTCGAGCCATCCGTCTCCGAGGCCGGAGACGGTGAGGCTGACGCCGTCGACCGCGATCGAGCCGCGCTCGACGACGGAGCCAAGAAGGTCGGCGGGCAGCTCGATGCGGACGCGCCGGGAGAAGCCGTCGGGCTCAATCGAGGCGACCGTCCCGGTCCCGTCGACGTGCCCCTGGACGACGTGGCCACCCATGCGGTCGGTCGGGAGCAGGGCCAGCTCGAGGTTGACCGCCGACCCTGCGCTCAGCTCGCCGAGCGTGGTCAGCGAGAGGGTCTGGTGCATCGCATCGGCCTCGAAGGCGCCATCCGCGGTGTTGACGGCCGTCAGGCAGACGCCGTTGACCGCGATCGAGTCGCCCTCGGCGAGCTCGGAGGCGAGCCCCGTGCGGACGCGCAGGCGCGCGCCGTCCGGCCCGGACTCCACCGACTCGACCTCGCCCAGCTCCGCGACGATCCCCGTGAACATCAGCCGCTCACCACTCTCTCAGCCTCGCGTCGACCAGAAGGTCCTCGCCGACCTGCTGGTGCGAGACGGCCAGCGGGCGCAGGCCCTCGGCGATGTGGGCGGCCCCCTCGCCCTCGAACAGGGCGCGGGCCTCGCCCGCCCCGAGAAGCACGGGCGCGATGAACAGGCGCAGGCGGTCGATCTCGCCCGCGTCGAAGAGGGCGCCGGCGAACGTCGGACCACCCTCGACGAGCAGGTCCTGGATCTCGTGCCGGCCGAGCTCGTCGAGCGCGGCGGCGAGGCGGGCCGGACGCGTCGCCCCCGACGCGACGATCACCTCGGCGCCCGCGGCGGCGAGCGCGTCCCGGCGGGCGCTGGGCGCCTGCGGCGCGCACACAACGAAGAGCGGCGCCTCGTCGAGCGAGGCGATCAGCGCCGAGTCGAGCGGGAGCCTCGCCTGCGAGTCGAAGACGACCCGGGCCGGCTGCCGGCCCCGCTCGGCCGCGCCGCCGTCGCGGGCGGTCAGCAGCGGGTCGTCGGCGAGCGCGGTCCCGATTCCGACCGCGACGGCGTCGCACTCGGCGCGCCAGTGGTGGACCAGCTCGCGGCTCTCGGCGGAGGAGATCCAGCGGGAGTCGCCGCCGGGGGCGGCGACTCGGCCGTCGAGGGTTACCGCCGCCTTGTAGGTGACCAGCGGGCGGCCCGTGCGCGCCCGCTTGCGGAAGGGCTGGTTGAGCAGGCGCGACGCCGTGGCCTCGGGGCCCTGGGCCAGCTCGACCTCGACCCCCCCGTCGCGCAGCATGCCCGGTCCGCGGCCCGACGCCTTCTCGGTCGGGTCCTCGGAGGCGTAGACGACGCGGCCGATCCCGGCCTCGAGGATCGCCTCCGAGCACGGCGGCTGGCGGCCGTGGTGCGCGCAGGGCTCGAGCGTCACGTAGATGGTGGCCCCCGCCGGGTCGTTGCCGCGCCCGCGCGCGTCGTCGATAGCCGCGCGCTCGGCGTGCGGCCCGCCGAGCTCGGCGTGGAAGCCCTCGCCGAGCACCTCGACTCCGGCGACGATCACGGCGCCGACCAGCGGGTTCGGGCTGACCCGGCCGCGTCCGCCCTCGGCGAGCTCCAGGGCGCGGCGCAGGTGAGAACCATCCTGTTCGGTGACCGTCGCGGCCATCCGGGCCTCCGTTGATTGACTGGTCAGTCAGCCAGTCTACAGGCAGCCGCAACGGTCCATCCGGGCGGCGGCGCCGGTCCGCCGTCGCTCCCCGCCCGCCGTCATCGGCGCGGGGCCGCTCCGTAGGCTGTCCCGTCCATGCAGGCGAGCGGACAGGGCGAGCCCGGTACCAGCGAGGCGCGCAGCTACGGGCGCCGCGCCAGCCTGCTCTCGATCGGGGTCGGGCTCACCGGACTGATCACCTACCTCTACTTCGCGATCGCCTCGCACGAGCTCTCGCGCGAGGACTACGGCGAGATCGCGGTCCTCTGGTCCGCTGTGTTCATCACCGTCTCCACCCTGCAGCGGCCGGTCGAGCAGCTCCTCTCGCGCTCGATCTCCGAGCACATCGCGGTCGGGCAGAGCTACTCGCACCCGGTGCGGGTCGCGGCCGGGATCCAGTCGGGGATCTCGCTCGCCTTCGTGCTGGTCGCCGTCGCGCTGCGCGAGCCGATCACGGATGGGCTGCTGCACGGCAACTCGACGCTGTTCTGGATCGGCGTCGGCGCGGTCGCCGCCTATGGCGCCAGCTACTTCGCCCGCGGCTTCCTGGCCGGGAGCCACCGGCTCACCGCCTATGCGTTCCTGATCATCGCCGAGTCGATCTCGCGCACCGCCTTCCCGTTCGCCGTCGCGCTCGGGATCGCGAGCGGGCAGGACGCGGTCGCGCTCGGGATCGTCGCGGCTCCGACCCTGTCGCTGATCGTCGTGCCCTTCGCCTTCCTGCGCCGCGGCGCCGCCCGGCGCGCGGAGGCCCCCGGTGCCGGCGGCCCGGAGGGGCCCAGTGGCGGCGAGAGGGACGGCGAGGCGCCGACCGAGTTCACGCTGGCCGAGGGCAGCGCCTTCGCGGCCGCCGTGTTCCTGATCATGCTCAGCGAGCAGACCTTCCTCAATGCGGGCCCGCTGCTGGTCTCGGCGAGCGCCGGCGCGGCCGCCGCCGGCTTCATCTTCAACATCCTGATGATCGCCCGGGCGCCGCTGCAGCTCTTCCAGGCGGTGTCGACCAGCCTCCTCCCCCACCTGACCCGCCTGGGCTCGCAGGGCCAGGAGAAGGACTTCAGGGCCTCGGTGCGGGTGACGATCACCGCCATCGGGGCGTTCGCGGGGGCGGTGGGGGTGGCGATGCTGATCGCCGGGCCCGAGCTGATGCAGATCGCCTTCGGCGACAAGTTCACCTATGAGCGCATCGACCTCCTGCTCGTCACGGCCGGCATGGGCCTGTACCTGTCGGCCGCGACCCTCAACCAGGCGGCGCTCGCCCGCAGGCAGGTCCGCGCCGCCGCGACCTGCTGGATCGGCTGCGCGATCGCGTTCGTGATCTGGACCGCGGTGCCGATCGTCTCCGACGAGTTCCGCCGGGTCGAGGTCGGCTACCTCGGCGCCGCCGCCGTGCTCTGCGCCCTGCTCTACGCGCTCTATCGCCGGCCGCTCGGCGAAGCGGGCACCATCGCGCCGGGATCGACCGACGAGATGGAGCTCCAGCTCGCGGCGGCCGACGAGGGCTCGCCCTAGGCCGGCGCCGTGAACGACGCCGAGCTGATCCTCGTCGCGGGCATCCTGCTGGCGCTGGGGATAGTGGCGGCGCTGCTGGCCGACCGCGTCAAGGTCCCCGGCCTGATCCTGTTCCTCGGCCTCGGGATGCTCGTCGGCTCGGAGGGGATCGCCGGGGTCGAGTTCGACGACGCCGAGCTCACGCGCACCCTGGGGACGATCGGGCTGGTTCTGATCCTGTTCGAGGGCGGCCTCGCGGCCGGCTGGCGCGAGATCCGGCCCGTCCTCGTCACGGCGGTCTCGCTGGCGACGCTCGGCACGATCATGACCGCCGTCGCGGCGGGGTTCGCGGCGGTGTGGATCTTCGACCTCGGCACGCTCGAGGGCCTGATCATCGGCTCGGCGATCGCGGCGACCGACTCGGCGGCGATCTTCGCCGTGCTGCGCGGGTCGACCCTGCGCCGGCGCCTGGCCCGCACGCTCGAGGGCGAGTCCGGGATGAACGACCCCGTGGCGCTGCTCCTGGTGACCGGCTTCATCGCCTGGATCGAGGAGCCGGGCTACGGCCTGGCGGACATGGCCGGCGGGCTGGTCCTCAAGCTCGCGATCGGGGCCGTGCTCGGCGTCGGCGTCGGCTGGGCCGCGCGCGAGGCGTTCCGCCGCCTCAACTACCCGACCCAGGGGCTCTACCCCGTCGCTTCGATCGCCACGGCCGGGATCTCCTACGGCCTCGCCGAGGTCGGGCACGGCTCGGGGTTCCTCGCCGTGTACCTGACCGCGCTGATGCTCGGCTCGCCCACCACGCCCGGCCGGCGGACGATCGTGGCCTTCCACCAGGGACTCGGCTGGGTCTCGCAGATCGCGCTCTTCTTCCTGCTCGGGCTGCTGGTCTTCCCGAGCCAGCTCTGGGACGTCGCGGGCGAGGGCCTGCTGCTCTCGGCGATCCTGATGTTCGCGGTGCGGCCCCTGGCCGCGCTGGTCGCCAGCCTGCCGGAGCGCTTCTCGCTGCGCGAGCGCCTGATGCTCGGCTGGGCCGGGCTCCGCGGCGCGATCCCGATCTGGCTCGCCACGTTCCCGGTGGTGGCGGGCATCGAGAGCAGCGAGGAGATCTTCAACATCATCTTCTTCGTCGTCGTCACCTCGACCCTGATCCAGGGGACGACGTTCGAGGGGCTCGCCGACCGCCTTGGCCTGACGACCAGCGAGCCGGCGCTGCCGAAGCCGCTCGTCGAGACCGGGACGATCCGCCGCCTCGGCGGAGAGGTCTTCGCCCACAGGGTCGAGCCCGACGCGGCGATCGTCGGGCGGCCGGTGCGCGACCTGCGCCTGCCGCGCCAGGCGATCGTCAACGTGATCGTGCGCGGCGGCGAGGCGATCCCGCCTCGAGGCTCGACCGAGATCGAGGCCGGGGACGAGCTGCACGTCCTGGTCCGGGCGGAGGTGCGGGACGAGGTGGAGGAGCTGGTGGGCCGCTGGCGCGATGGCCCGATGGATCAGCCCCCGCGCCCGCGGATGCGGCCGCGCGGATCGCCGCAGATCTTCCAGGTGCGTCCCTGGAGCGAGTCCGACGGCGACGCCGGCCGCCCCGAGGCGCTCGGCGGGGTCGACGTCGTGCAGCGCCTGCGCACCCGGCGCGACAGCCCGGGAGCCCTGGTGCTGCTGGCCGACGGCCGCTACGGATGCACGGGCGACGAGCTCGTCGCGATCGGGCCCCGGCGCCGGCTGGCGGACTGGGCGGCGCGGCGGGTCGCGCTCGCCGACGGTGGCGCGGCGCAGGCCTGGTGGCAGGAGATCGCGGGCGTCCTCAACGCACCGGCGGCGCCGTCCGAGAGCGGCCGCTCCTAGCGCGGTGGCGCGGCGCTCAGCGGACCGGGCCGGCGGTCGGGTCGAAGCGGGACTCGAGGTCGGCGAGGGCGGCGCGCGTGCCCATCGCGACCACGACGTCGCCGGGCGCGAGCACGGTGCTGCCCGCCGGCTGCGGGTGCATCCGGCCGTCCGCGTCGCGGACGGCGGCGATCAGCGCGGTCCCGCGGACCTCGCCGATGGTTCTCCCTGCCGCGGCGCACCCCTTGCCGACGACGATCTCCTCGAGCCGGTACTCGGGGTCGACCTCGAAGACGCCCGCGACCTGGGGCTGGAGCGCCAGCCGCGCCATCTCCGCCCCGCTCGACTTGTAGGGCGAGATCACCCTGTTGGCCCCGGCGCGCAGGAGCTTCTTCTCCGAGTCCTCCTCGCTCGCGCGGGCGACGATCGTGACGTCGGAGCGCAGCTCGCGCGCGGTCAGGCAGGTGAAGATGTTCTCCGCGTCGGAGTCGACGCAGGCGATGACCGAGCGCGCGCGCTCGATGCCCGCGGCGCGGAGCACCTCGTCGTCGGACGGGGTGCCGAGCAGGAAGTCGATCCTCAGCTCCACCGCCACCCGCTGGTTGTCCTCACGGCGGTCGACGACGACGAAGCGGTCGCCCGTGGTGGCGAGGTCGCGCGCGACCTGGCGGCCGACACGGCCGAAGCCGCAGATGATGTGGTGGTCGGAGAGCGCGCCGATGCGCCGCAGCGTACGACGTTGCTGCAGGATCTCGATGTGGTGGCCGGCGACGAAGAACTCGGCGACGGTCACCAGGGCGTAGAACAGCGTGCCGACGCCGAGCATGATCACGGCGACCTTGACGATCTGGCCGCCGGTGGTCTCCGGGCTGGGGATCGACCCGACGGTGGCGATCGTGTCGATCGACCAGAGGAACCCCCGCCAGGCAGAGACGTCCTCGGTCAGCGCGAAGGCGAGGGTGCCGGCGAGCTGAAGCGCCAGCACGACCGCGATCAGGAGGGCCAGGCGGCGCGCGAAGGGCCCGAGCTCGCCGCGCTGCGCCCCCGGGAAGCGGAAGGCCGAGAAGCGCGCCAGCTCCTCTCGCGTGGCCTCCCTGCGGGCGCCGCGCGGGGCCACCCGGGGCGCTACTCCGCTCCCGCGGCCCGGGCGATCGCGCGATAGGCCTCGCCCGGGTCGCCCGCGCCGAAGACGGCGGAGCCAGCGACGAAGAGGGTGGCGCCCGCCGCCGCGACGCTGGGAGCCGTGGCCGGGTCGACGCCGCCGTCCACCTCGATCGCGGTGTCATCGCCGACCAGGCCGCGCAGTCGCGCGACCTTCGAGGGCGACTCCGGGATGAACGCCTGCCCACCCCACCCGGGGTTGACGGTCATGCACAGGACGATGTCGGCGTAGTCGCCGAGCTCGGAGACGGCCTCCGCGGGCGTGCCGGGGTTGATCGCGATCCCCGCCAGGCAGCCGAGGTCGCGGATCGCGCTCAGGGTGCGGTTGGCGTGCGGGGTCGCCTCCGCGTGGAAGGTGATCGAGTCGGAGCCGGCCTTGGCGAACTCCTCGATGTGCCGTTCGGGCTGCTCGATCATCAGGTGTACGTCGATCGCGCCGCCGCGGTCGTGGACGAGCTCGGCGATCGAGCCGGCGACCAGCGGGCCGATGGTGATCGGGGGGACGAAGTGGCCGTCCATGACGTCGACGTGGATCACGCGCGCGCCGGCGTCCATGACCTCCTCGACCTGGGCGCCCAGCCGCGCGAAGTCGGCCGACAGGATCGACGGCGCGATCTGCTTGCCGCGGTAGAGCTCGCGGCGGGCCTCGGTGCCCGGTTCGGTGGCGGCTTCCATGTCGTTCGGTCTCAGATCGAGCGGAGCATCGAGTGCCCGCAGTGCTGGCACTTCATGTCCTCGGTACGGCTCATGCGGCTGATGGTCTGGTGCTCCCCGCAGTTGGGGCACTGCGAGACCAGCTCGAAGCGGCGCAGACAGTACACGCACACGAAGCGGCCGGGGAGCTGCGCGGGGCGCAGCCATGGCTCGCCGCAGCCAGGGCAGTTCGGGCGCTTCAGAGCGCCCTCGGTCACCTCAGGGGCGTCGGCGCCCCCGAGCCCTCCGTCAGCTCGTTCGGCTGCCATCGCGTCGATCGTAGCGGCGCGTCAGACGGCCCGCGTGGGAGCGCCGTGCCCGCGCAAGAACTCGTCCGCGGGCATTGCGCGCTTTCCGGGCGGCTGGACGACCTCCAGCGCGAGGCCTCCCCGCTCGGTACCGAGGACCAGGCCCCCGCCGTCGGCGGCGATCTCGCCGGCCGCGGGGCTCATCTCGACCGCGTGTGCGCGGCGCACCCCGAGGCGCTCGTCGCCCGGGAGCTGCAGATAGGTGCCGACGTGCGGGTTGAGCGCGCGCACCGCGCGCGCCAGCTCGGCGGCCGGCCGGGATGGGTCCAGCCGCCGGTCGGCGGGCCCGATCTTCTCGGCGTAGGTGGCCAGGCTCTCGTCCTGCTCGACGAAGGCGAGCCCCCCGTCGCGCTCGAGGTCGAGGGCCCGCACGAGCAGCTCGCCGCTCAGCTCGGCGAGGCGCCCGGAGACCTCGTCGAAGTACTCGTCCGGCCCGATGGGGGTCTCCTCCACGAGCGCCAAGGGGCCCGAGTCCAGGCCCTCGGTCAGCCGCATGATCGTGGTCCCCGTGCGCTCGTCGCCGGCCATGATCGCGCGCTCGATCGGCGCGGCGCCGCGCCAGCGCGGCAGCAGCGAGGGATGGACGTTGAGGATCCACTCGCCCAGCAGCGGCTCGCGGAGCAGCTGGCCGAAGGCGCAGACGACGTACGCCTCGGGACCGACGGCGCGCAGGGCCCCCAGGGAGGCGTCCTCGTTCACGTTCGCGCTCCGGTGCAGCTCCAGCCCGAGCTCGGCGGCCGCCTCGGCGCACGGTGGCGGGTGCGGCTTCCTGCCGCGCCCGCGGCGGCTGTCCGGCGGGGTGACGACGAGGACGACCTCGTGGTCGCTCTCGGCGAGGCGCCGCAGCACGGTCGCGGCGAACTCCGAGGTGCCGAGGTATGCGGTCCTCAACCGGCGTCCGAGTCGGGCCCGGCGCCGTTTTCGCTCTCGGGGCGCTCGGGGGCGAAGGTGCCGCCCTCGCGCAGGGCCCGCAGCGCCCCGCGGCGCTGGTCGCGCGGCGCGCGCTCGAGGATCAGGACGCCGTCGAGATGGTCGAGCTCGTGCTGGAGGACGCGGGCCTCGAGCCCGGCCGCCTCGACCAGGATGGGCTCGCCCCGGGGATCGACCCCCCTCGCGCGCACGTGCAACGGGCGCTCGACGTCGAGGACGACGCCCGGCAGGCTCAGGCACCCCTCCTCGGCGGTCACCAGGTCCTGGGAGCTCCACTCGATCTCGGGGTTGACCAGGGCAACCGCCGGCGCGTCGGCCCCGGCCTGGAAGACGAGGATGCGGCGCAGGATCCCGAGCTGGGTGGCGGCGAGGCCGACCCCCATCCCGTCGCGCATGATCTCCACCATCCGCTCGACCTCCGCGGCGAGCCCCGTGTCGAACTCGCGCACCGACGAGGCCTTCGAGCGCAGCACGGGATCGCCGAACTTGACGACCTGCGAGAGCGCGGCCGAGCGCCGCTCGATCGCCTCGTGATCGAGGCCCTCGGCCTCGGAGGCCTCGATCGGGCCGTGATCGGGCGCGTCGGCCTCGAGCTGTGGAGTCTCGTCGCTCATCGCGTACGAGGGTACCCAGGCCCGCTTGCCAGGGTGCGCGCGGTGGGCAAGAGGAAGAAGCGGCGCCAGCGGGCGCTATTGCGGGTCCACATCCACCGAGACCGCGATCTCGCCGAGAAGACGGGCCTTGACGGCGGCCCGCACGGCGTCGCGCACGGCGGAGACCGCCGGGAGGCGCTCGGTCGCCTTCACGATCAGCCGCCGGCGGTGGCGCCCCCGGCGGCGAAAAAGGGGCGCCGGGCCGAGCAGCTCCGCGTCGCCGGGGAGGCGCTCGGCGACCAGCGCCCGCAGCTTCTCCGCCGCGGCCTCGACAAGGGGCTCCCGGGGAGAGGCGAGCGCCAGCTCGACCAGGTGCGAGTAGGGCGGGTATCGCAGAGCCTCCCGGCGCGCGAGCTCCTCCGCAAGGAAGCCCGCCGCGTCGTGGGCCGCCGCGCGGCGGATGCTCGGAGCGGCGGGTGAGAGCGTCTGCACGATCACGCGCCCTCCGCGCTCGCCGCGGCCGCTGCGCCCCGCGAGCTGGGTGATCAGCGAGAAGGTGCGCTCCTCCGCGCGGAAGTCAGGCAGGCGCAGCGTGCCATCGGCGTCGAGCACGACCCCGAGGGTCACCTCGTGGAAGTCGTGGCCCTTCGCGACCATCTGGGTCCCGACGAGGACGCCCGAGCTCGCCTGCTCGAAGCGGCGAAGCAGCGCCCCGTGGCCGCCGCCGGCCGCGCTGTCGGCATCGAGCCGGAAGACCTCCAGCGGGTCGAGCAGCTCGGCCAGCTCGGACTCGACCCGCTCGGCGCCGGCGCCCACCCTGGCGATCGTGACCGACGAGCAGCCCGGGCAGGACTCCGGCGCGGGCTCAAGGTGCCCGCAGTGGTGGCAGCCCATCACCTGACCGGCGGCTGCTCCGCTTCGCGTCCCGGCCGCCCCGCCGCGGTGCAGCACCAGCGAGACGTCGCACTCGGGGCAAAGCCAGGCGTGGCCGCACGAGCGGCAGACCAGGTGGGTGGACCAGCCGCGCCGGTTGATGAGCACGATCGCCTTCTCGCCGGCGTCGCGGACCTTCGCCAGCGCCGCCAGCGTGTCCGGGTGCAGCGCTCCGCGGGTCTCACGCATGTCGACGACGTCCACGGGCGGCAACCCCCTGCCGTCGACGCGCTCGGGCAGCGAGATGCGCGTCGTCGCCAGCCAGCTCTCAGGCCGGGGCGTGGCGCTGCCCGCCACCAGCACGGCGCCGGCGAGCTCCGCGCGCCTGGCGGCGACGTCGCGCGCGTCGTAGCGCGGATCGCTCTCCTGCTTGTAGGAGGAGTCGTGCTCCTCGTCGATCACGATCAAGCCCAGGTCGGCCACCGGCGCGAAGACGGCCGAGCGCGGGCCGACGGCGACCCGGGCCTCGCCCGAGCGGAGCCGGCGCCACTCGTCGTAGCGGGCGCCCGGCGGCATCCGCGAGTGCAGGAGCGCGACGGAGTCGCCGAAGCGGCGCTGGAAGCGGCTCACGGTCTGCGGCGTCAGCGCGATCTCGGGCACGAGCGCGATCACCCCCATCCCCCGCTCCAGCGCCTCGGCGGCGGCCGTCAGGTAGACCTCGGTCTTCCCGGAGCCGGTGACACCGTGGAGCAGCAGCGAGCCGCCGGTGCCGAGCGCGGCGCGGATGCGCTCGGCGGCCTCTCGCTGCGCGTCGTTCAGCTCGACGCCCTCGTTGACGGCCCCGACGCCCTCGGCCGCGGGCCTGCGGCGCCGCTCGACCTCGCGCGTCGTCACGAGCCCGCGCTCCTCGAGCCTGCGGATCGCGGCACGATCGGCGCCGGCCACGGTGGCCAGCCGCCGCGCCGGCTGCGGGCCGGCGAGCAGCGCCCGGAGGGCGGCCTTCTGGCGCAGGCCCAGCCGCGCCTCCCCGGTCAGCGCCCTCTCCCCGTCGGCGGTGATCTCGGCCTCGAGCTCGGTCAGCGGGCGGACCCTGCGCGCCACGGCGCCCGTCCCGGTCCCCGGCGGCAACGTGAGGCCGAGCCCGCGCGCCGGCGTCGAGCAGTACTCGTCGGCGAGCCAGCGGCCCAGCTCGACCAGCTCGACCGGGACCCCGGCCTCCAGCGCCTCGTAGGGCTCCGCCAGCCGGCTGTCGGGGATCTCGCTGCTCTCGGCGAGATCCACGACGACGCCCTTGACCCGGCGGCGGCCGAACGGCACCACCAGGATCGACCCCACCTCGACCCCGGCCATGGCCTCGGGCAGGCGGTAGTCGAAGGGCCCGCGCACGTTGCGGGTCGTGAGGAGCGGCTCGACCTTGGCGATGGCCATGCGGCCAGGCTAGGCGCCAGTGCGGATGCCCGAGCCGCGGCTTCCGCTCTGTGCCGCGGTTCCTTCGGCCGAGGAAGTAGGCTGCCGCCCGTGGACATGCAGTCCGGAGAGAGCGTCATCTACCAGGGGCACCCCTCCTGGCGAGCCATCATCGGCTTCTACCTGAAGGGGATCGTCGCGGCGGCGGTGATCGGCGTGATCGTCATGCTCGTCGGCTCGACGGGGCTGGCGCTGCTGGTGTTCGCCGCCCTCGTCGCCATCGCGATCCTCGCCGGCTTCATCAAGCGAGTCGCGACCATCTACACGATCACCGACCGCCGTCTCAACATCAAGCACGGCCTCGTCGCCCGCAAGGTCCAGGAGACCCGCCTCCAGCGCGTCCAGAACGTCAACTACAACCAGACCGTCTACCAGCGCCTGATGCAGATCGGAGACGTCGACTTCGACACCGCCGCGGGCGACGACTACAACTTCGTCTTCGCCGGCGTCTCCCAGCCAGAGGAAGTGGTCGAGCGGGTGGACCGGGCGACCCACCGGGTGACGGACCTGGACGGCAGCGAGCAGCGAGCGCCCCGCACCTAGCGCGCGGCGGGACGAAGACCGGGCACCCAGGGGGCGGCCCCGGCCCTACGCCGGCGCCTCCGCCTTCGCGTCCAGGCCCGCGGCCCGGCGCAGCTCGTCGGCCTTGTCGGTCCGCTCCCAGGTGAAGTCGGAGTCCTCGCGGCCGAAGTGGCCGTACGCCGCCGTCTGCTGGAAGATCGGGCGGTGCAGGTCGAGGTACTCGCGGAAGGCGGCGGGCCGCAGGTCGAAGTGCTCGCCGACCAGGCGGGCGATCTTCGCGTCCGAGAGCTTGCCGGTGCCGAAGGTGTGGACCATCACCGAGACGGGGTGGGCGACGCCGATGGCGTAGGCCACCTGGACCTCGGCGCGGTCGGCGAGGCCGGCCGCGACGACGTTCTTGGCGACGTAGCGCGCGGCGTAGGCGGCCGAGCGGTCGACCTTCGACGGGTCCTTGCCGGAGAAGGCACCGCCGCCGTGGCGGGCGGCGCCGCCGTAGGTGTCGACGATGATCTTGCGGCCGGTGAGCCCGGCGTCGCCGACGGGTCCGCCGATCACGAACTTGCCGGTCGGGTTGCACATGAAGTTCTCGAGCAGCTCCTTCTCCGTGAAGAGCTCCTTGTACTCGGTGTGCAGGACCGGCTCGATCACGTGCTCCCAGAGGTCGTTGCGGATCAAATGCTCGCCGGCCTCCTCGCGGTGCTGCGTAGAGATCAGGACCTTCTCGATCTCGACCGGGCGCTCGTTCTCGTAGCGGACGGTCACCTGGGTCTTGCCGTCGGGCCCGAGGTACGGGACCACCGACGCCTTCCGGACCTCCGCAAGCTGACGGGCGAGCTGGTGCGCGACCTGGATCGGCATCGGCATCAGCGCCTTGGTCTCCCGGGAGGCGTAGCCGAACATCATCCCCTGGTCGCCGGCCCCGGCCTCGTCGTAGGCGTCGGTGGAGCCGCCCTCGCGCTGCTCGCGACCCTTGTCGACGCCCTGGGCGATGTCGGGCGACTGCTCGTCGACGGCCGTGAGGACGGCGCAGGCCTTGTGGTCGAAGCCGTAGCGGGGGTCGTCGTAGCCGATCCGCTCGATCGTGTTGCGGGCGATCGAGGGGATGTCCACGTAGGTCTCGGTCGTGATCTCGCCGGAGACGACGACGAGGCCGGTGTTGACGAGCGTCTCGCAGGCGACGCGGCCCTCGGGGTCGTCGGCCATGATCGCGTCGAGCACGCCGTCGGAGATCTGGTCGCAGATCTTGTCCGGATGGCCTTCGGTCACCGACTCGGAGGTGAACAGGTACTCGTTGTCGGAAAGCTGCTTGGTGCTCACGCGCGGGACCTCCTGGCGGGTGCTAGTCGACGGTCAAGAACAGCTCGGAGCGGATCGACTCGTCCTCGCCCTGCACGGCAATGCCCATGGATGCTGCGTTGTCGAAGAGAACCGTCAAGTCCGCGAACGAAGGATCCTCGACCAGGCCTGTACGTGTCACCTGGGCGAAGAGCTCATCGAGGTTGAGAAAGACTAGCGCCGACACCTCGTCGGGGAGCGAATCGGTGGCGGCCTCGTACGAGGAGGCGTCGGCGAGGCTCTCGCCGCCCGAGCGCACCCGCTCGATCCCCGCCGGGCTCGTGCTGATCACGAGCATGCCGTCGAAGGTCGCGTAGGAGAGGGCGACCGTCGGGCCGAGCTGGGCCGTGCTGACCGTCACGCCGTCCACCTCGGTTTCCTCGAAGCGCGGGACCTGCTTGCCGGTGATGCCGACCGAGCGCAAGAGCGGACCCTGGAGGCGCGCAAGCGCCTCCGAGGCGGCGTCCTCGTCGACACCGTCCACGACCAGGCTGGCGAACGGGATTCCGTCGGTCGGCTCGGCGACGAGCGCCGCCTGGCCGCCGAGCGCGGGCAGCAGGTCGCGCAGCGGGTTGACGCTCGCCTCCCGTTCGAGGCGCGAGGCGAGCCCCTGGAGCGAGCGTGCGAGGTCGCCCGCCTCGGCGCCGGGGCGGGCGAGGAGCTCGGTCAGCGTCGGACCCAGCTTGCCGATGCCGACGTAGCCGATCGCCCGCTCGCCGATCTCGCCGGCGAGGTCGGGCTCGAAGCTGGGCAGCTCGGAGAAGAAGCTCGGGCTCGTCTCGGCGAGCTTCGGGTCGAGCGTGCTGACCAGGTCGACCTCGACGCCGTCCTCGCGCGCGACCGCCGCCGCGGCGAGGCCGGAGGTGGCGCCGTAGTCGACGAACGTCTCGAGCTGGGCGGCCGGGCCGGCCCGTCCGGCGAGCAGACGCTGGACCCCGTCGCGCGAGAGGTAGACCTCGGCGAAGCGCGCCTCCGGCAGCTCGTCGCGCGCCGCCTGCGCGACGTCGGAGTCGTCGAGCGCGTCGATGGTTCCGGCGGCGGCGTCGAGCGAGCGGCGGACGGCCGCCTCGTCGCCGAAGACGAGCTCGTCGCCGTCGAACGCGGCGGCGAAGCCGTCCGGATAGACCAGGAGGGTCGCCTCGCCCTGCTTCGCCTCGCTCGGCGGCGCCGGTGGCGCGATCTTCGTGAGGAACTCGTCGGCCCGGGCGCGGTCGGCGACGCCGGCGATCACGGCGGTCGCCGCGGCGTCCTTCGGCAGCGGGACGGAGGTGATCGCGAGGTCGTCCTCGGCCCAGGGAAGGACGTCCGCCCTGAGGTCGACCGGCACGCCGGAGGGGGCGGGCACGGCCGCCGCGGCGCTGCCGACCACGAGCCGCTCCAGCTCCCCGAGCTCGTCGAACGCGTCGTTCGCCCGCTCGAACTGCGCGGAGTCCTCCTCGAGGGTGACGTGTGCGTATAGGAGCGCGTCGGCGGGAACGAGCGCAACTGCGTCGTCTCCCGGCGCGCACTCCTTCACGGCGGAGATGCCGCAGGGAACTCCCGGGACGGGGATGAACTTGATGACGATGTAGAGGAGGAGCACGCCCGTCACGGCGCCGCCGCGGATACGGGTCCCGCGCGATAGCCCTGCCCAGCGGTCCGCCACCCACCCGGCGCCCCGTCGCGCACCGGCGCCCGCCGCCTGGCCCCTCTCGCGCAGCCAGTAGCCGGCGGCCCTGACGCGAATCGAGCCACGGAACCAGAGGTCTTCGGCAGGCCCTTTCTGAGGTGAGTCCTTCTTGGCAGCGGGCTCGGAAGGCGGGGTTCCCGCGGCGGGCTGTCCAGCCGGTGTCGCCGCGGCCTTGCCCGCGCCGCGCGGGCGCCGCAGCTTCGTTCCGGCCCTCGCCGGCTTGCCGGAGCCCCGGCGCAGCGCCGGCAGTCTCGGTCTCGGGACCTTCACCGCGGCCCCTTATAGCTACCCGCGCGCACGGCCGCTCCGGCTGCGCCCCTTGCGCGGCACGTAGTCGATCACCAGGGGCACGCCGTGGAGGCCGTAGGCCTCCCGCAGCCGGTTCTCCAGCTGGAAGGCCCAGCCGCGGTCGATCAGCTTGCGGTCGTTGACCTGGATCGCGAAGCGGGGTGGGCGCCGCTCAACCTGCGCCGCGTAGTAGAGCCGCAGCCGCCTGCCCCGCTTCTGCGGCGGCGGGCGCTCGGCTACGACGCTCGCGACGAAGCGGTTGAGCTCGCCCGTTGGGATCCGCTCGGCCGCGCGGTCGGCGAGCGCGAGCGCCTCGCGGAGCGCGGTCTCGACCCCCCGGCCGGTGTGGGCCGAGGCCGTCAGCAGCGGCGGGCGGAGCCGCAGCTTGCGGTGCGCCCGGGCCCGCTGATCCTCGAGGTCGACGAAGGGCCGGTCTCCCCCCTCCTCGCCGGAGACGAGGTCCCACTTGTTGAGCACGAGCACCGTCGCGCAGCCCGAGCGCATCGCGAGCTCACCCACCCTCAGGTCCTCCGAGGTGATCCCCTCCGTCGCGTCGCAGACCACGATCGCGGCGTCGGCCCGCTCCGCCGCGCGCTCGGACCGGAGCTGGGCGTAGTAGTCGACGCTGCCCGCCACCTTGCTGCGGCGGCGCAGCCCCGCCGTGTCGACCATCACCACTTGGCGGCCGTCGATCTCGAGCGTCGTGTCGACCGGGTCGCGGGTGGTCCCGGCGCGGTGGGAGACGATCACCCGCTCGGCGCCCAGCAGCGCGTTCAGCAGCGACGACTTGCCGACGTTCGGGCGCCCGAGGATCGCGATCCGCGGCGGCGGCTCGGGCAGCTCGCCACCCGGCTGCTCGCCGAGGACGCCACGCAGCTCGGAGGTGACGCGGTCGAGCAGGTCCCCGGTGCCCAGCCCGTGGCTCGCCGAGACCGTCAGCGGCTGGCCCAGGCCGAGCGAGTGCAGCTCCGCCGCGACCGCCTCGTCGCCCGGGCGGTCGACCTTGTTCGCCGCCACCAGCACCGGCTTGTCCGAGCGGCGCAGCATCGCCGCCAGCTCGGTGTCGCCGGGGCCGAGCCCGGCCTTGGCGTCGACGACGAGCAGAATCACGTCGGCCTCCGAGATCGCAATCTGCGCCTGCTCCTGGACCGAGCGGGCCAGCTCGTCGGAGTCGGCGAGATCGACGCCGCCCGTGTCGATGAGATCGAAGCTGAGCCCGTTCCACTCGCAGGGCAGCGCGCGGCGGTCGCGCGTCACGCCCGGCTCGGCGTCGGTGACCGCCTCCCGCCCGCCGGCAAGGCGGTTCACCAGCGTGCTCTTGCCCGCGTTGGGGAAGCCGACGACCGCGACCGTCGGGCGGGTCACGCGAGGCCCCGCTCGCGGGCCAGGTCCACCACGCGCCCGACGACGTCCTCGATGCTGAACCCGGTGGTGTCGATCTCGACCGCGTCCGCCGCGGCGCGCAGCGCGCCGTGCTCGCGCTCGCTGTCCCGGCGGTCGCGGTCGCGCATCGCGGCGAGCACCGTCTCGGCGTCCTCCCCGCTCTCGGCCGCCCGCCGCCTCGCTCGCTCCTCGGGGCTCGCGGTGAGGAAGACCTTCAGCGGCGAATCGGGGCTGACCACGGTGCCGATGTCCCTGCCCTCGGCGACGTAGCGGCCCGCCGCGATGACGCCGCGCTGCTGGGCGACCATCGCCTCGCGCACCTGCGGGTGCGCCGAGACGCGCGAGGCGGCCGCGGTCACCTCCGGGGTGCGGATCTCCTCGGCGACGTCCTCGCCGTCGAGGCGGACGGAGGCGCCGTCGAGCGCCAGATCCAGCCCGCGCGCCAGCGCGCCGAGGGCCTGACCGTCGCCCAGGTCGGCTGCCGCTCGCAGCGCCGCCAGCGCCACCGCGCGGTACATCGCGCCCGAGTCGAGGTAGGTGAAGCCGAGGGCCGCAGCGACGCCCCGCGCCACCGTGGACTTGCCCGCCCCGGCGGGGCCGTCGATCGCGATCACCATCCGGCGCAGCCTAGAGACGCCGTTGCGGAACGTTCCCGCCGGTGCCCCGCGGCGATATGGTCCGGCTGGCGATGCAGAGCTGGAACCTCAACGAGATGGACGTCGAGCCGCACCAGCCCGCGGTCCTGGACTCCCAGGACGAGGGCCGCGCGATCGTGATCAGCCTGCCCGCGGGCGAGCAGCTCCAGGAGCACCAGGTGCACGAGCGGGCGTGGGTCGTGGTCGTCTCCGGAAACGTCGAGATCAACACGCCCGACGGCAAGTGGGCCGCGGGCGGCCCGGGGCTCCTCGCCGTGTTCGACCCGAAGGAGCGCCACGAGGTGCAGGCGATCGAGGACTCGCGCCTGCTGATGGTGCTCTCGCCGTGGCCGGGGGACGGGCACCCCTCCCAGGCCAAGGACGCCTGAGCGCCGAGCGCCCGCAGGGAGCAGTCCGGCCGGCGCGCCCGGCCGACGCCGAGGCGATCGCGGCCATCCACAGCCAGGGCATCGAGGAGCGCACGGCGACCTTCGAGACGCGGCCGCAGGACCCCGCCGCCGTCTCCGAGCTGATCTCGCACCGGACGCTCTGCCTGGTCCACGAGGTCGGAGGTGAGGTGGCCGGCTTCGCCAAGGTCGGCCCCTACGAGGACCGCAGCGACTACTACGCGGGGGTCGGGGAGGCGACGATCTTCGTGGCGCGCGAGCGCCGCGGACAGGGGATCGGCCGGAGCCTGCTCGAGGCCCTCGTCGAGGCCGCGCGGGGCCGCGGCCTGCACAAGCTGACGGCCAAGGTCATGGCCGCGAACGCCGCCAGCCTCGCCCTCTTCGAGGGTTGCGGCTTCCGCCGCGTCGGCACCCACCTGCGCCACGGGCGGCTCGAGGGCGAGTGGCTCGACGTGGTGCTGTTGGAGCTGAGCCTCTAGCCCGCCAGGGAGCGCAGGTCCCGCTCGAAGCCCGGGTAGCTGACCGAGACCGCCTCGAAGCCGGTGACCTCGACCCCTTCGCGCGACGCGAGGCCGGCGATCGCGCCGAGCATGGCCATGCGGTGGTCGCCGCGCGAGTCGATGGCGCCCCCGCGCAGCCCCCCGGTGCCGTGGACGACGAAGCCGTCCGGCCGCGCCTCGATCTCGGCCCCGAGGCCGCCGAGCCCCTCGACGACCGCCGCGATGCGGTCGGACTCCTTGTGCCGCAGCTCCTCGGCGTCGCGGACCACGGTCTCGCCCTGCGCGAAGCAGCCGAGCAGGGCGATGAGGGGCAGCTCGTCGATCGCAGCCGGGACGTCCTCGATGCCGACCTCGGTCCCGGTGAGGGCGGTGTGGCGGACGTGGAGGTTCGCGATCGGCTCCGGACCGGGCTCGCGGATCTCGTGGACGGTCAGTGCGCGCGAGCCCTCGTTCGCGCCGCCCATCTGCACGCCCATGCGGGCCAGGACCGTGAGCAGCCCGATCCGGGTGCGGTTGATGCCCACCTCGTGGACCTCGATCTCGCTGCCGGGGACGAGCAGGCCCGCGGCGATGAAGAAGGCGCCCGAGGAGAAGTCGCCCGGGATCGCGACGTCGCCGGACTCCAGGCGCTCGGCCGGCTGGACGGAGATGGAGCCGCCGCCGCGCGAGAGGTGCGCGCCCGCGCCGGCGAGCATGCGCTCCGTGTGGTCGCGCGTCGGCGACGGCTCGCGGACCGTGGTCTCCCCCTCCGCCAGCAGCCCGGCCAGAAGCAGGCAGGACTTCACCTGAGCGCTGGCGACCGGCAGCTCGTAGTCGATCCCCACCAGGCGCGAGCCGCGCAGCCGGAGCGGGGGCAGCCGCCCGTCTCGGCACTCGATTTCGGCCCCCATCGCGGCGAGCGGGCCGGCGATGCGGTCTACGGGCCGGCGCCGGATCGACTCGTCGCCGTCGAGGGTCCACTCGTTGCGCGGCTGACCCGCAAGCCAGCCGGGCATCACCCGCATCAGCGTGCCCGCGTTGCCCACGTCGATCTGCGCCGAGGCGGCTCCGCGCAGGCCGGCTCCCTCAACCTCCACGAAGAGGCCGCCGTGCCCGTCGGCGCCGCCCTCGCGCACCGTGGCGCCGACGGCCGCGACGGCGCCGAGGGTCGAGCGGGTGTCGGCGGAGTCGAGATAGCCGCTGATCCGGGTCGGCCCGTCGCACATCGCCCCGATCAGGGCCGCGCGGTGGGAGATCGACTTGTCCGGCGGCGGGTGCAGCGCGCCCGTGAGGCGGTCGACCGGGTCGAAGCGCACGCTCAGCGCTCCACCTCGGAGATGTCGTGGCCCAGCTCGCGCACCAGCGCGAGCGCGCGCTGTGCCTCCTCGTCGCCCGCGACGTAGAGCGAGATCGCACCCGAGCGCATGTCGGCGGCCGGGTAGAGGCCCATGTCCTCGATGTTGACACCGCCGCGGCCGAGCTCGAGCGCGATCTCGGCGACGATGCCCGGGCGGTTGGGGACGTGGACGCGCAGCTCGTGCAGCGGGCCGCCGGCGAGGTCCGCCTCCAGCAGGTCGCGCCGCTGCTCGGACGCGCGCGCGTGCCAGGCGGAGACGCCCTCGCGGTCGCCCGCGCGCAGCATCGCGGCGATCTCGGTCAGCCTGGCCGCGGCCCCCTCCACCTCCCCGGCGACCGCCTCGGCGTTCGCGGCGAAGATGTCCCCCCAGATCGCCGGG
>DASSYK010000161.1:0-8167 GCA_035703345.1 Solirubrobacterales bacterium | reverse complement strand
GGGCGAGCCGGCGCAGGGCCGGGTCGAGCTCGGTCAGGGCCTCGGCCGGCATCGCGCCGGCCGCGGCGGCGCCGGTCGCCTCCAGCGCCTCGTCAGCCACCCGGCGCAGGGTCTCGGCCTCCTCGGCCAGCTCCGCCCGGGTCTCGGCGATCGTGGCCTCCGCAGCGGGGCCGATCTCCCGCAGCACCGGCATCACCTCGTTGCGGATCCTGTTGCGGGCGTAGAGCGGCTGGTCGTTGGTGGCGTCGTCCCGGAAGGGCAGGCCCGCCTCGGCGACCAGCTCGCGCACCCGATCGCGCCCGAGATCGAGGAGCGGCCGTACCACGACGCCCCGCCGCGCCGGCAGGCCCAGCAGGGCGCGGCGGCCCGGGGAGGTGGCGAGCCTGTAGACGACGGTCTCGGCCAGGTCGGTCCGGGTGTGCCCCGTCGCGATCCAGGCGAGCCCGCGCTGGGCCCGCAGGCGCTCGGCGGACTCGTACCGCAGCTCGCGGGCGCGGGCCTGGACGTTCCCCTCGCCGGTGGCATCCGGGCGCTCGACGACGAGCTCCACCCCGAGGCGCTCGCAGAGGGCCGCGCACGCCTCCTCGTCGGCGCCGGAGTCCGCCCGGAGCCCGTAGTTCAGGTGGAGGGCGACGACCCTCTCCGCCCCGGCCGCCCCGGCGAGCCCGGCCAGCAGCGCGGCCGAGTCGGCGCCGCCGGAGCACATCGCGACGCCCGCGCTGCCGGCCTCGATCAGGCCGGCCGCCTGGACCTCCTCGGCCAGCGTCGCGAGCGCATCGCCGCTCATGCAGCCGATTCTAGGCCGGGCGGCCGCCTACTCGCCCGTGCCGATCGACGGCTGCGCGACGTAGAGGTGCTGCGGGTGCGGGAAGCCCTTGAGGCTGACCTCGCCGATCGGCTCGAACGCCAGGTACTGGGAGTCCCCGACCAGATCGAGGATCGCCTGGGTCACCAGCACCTCCCCGCCGAGGGCCCGGGTGACGACGCGGTGGGCGAGGTTGACGTCGCCGCCGAAGTAGTCGCCGTCGCGGAACACGGCCGCGCCGTAGTGGAGGCCGACCCGGGGCTGGGGGCGCTCCTGGAAGAGCTGCAGGAAGCCGACGGCCCACTCGGTAAGCGTCGCCCCGTCCGGCGAGACGACCATGACCTCGTCGCCGATCGTCTTCACGATCTGCGCCTCCGCCGGCAGCGTCGCCTCGACCGTGTCGACGAAGCGCTCGATCAGATCGAGTGCCTCCTCGTCCCCCTCCTCCTCGGTATAGCGGGTGAAGCCGGTGAGATCGACGAAGCAGAACGCCATCGAGACGCGGGCGAGCCCGCCGCCGCCGCCGCCGACGTCGGTCTCCATGTGGCCGATCACGTCCTGCTCGAGGTAGAAGCGCAGGTAGCGGTTGTGCATGTACTCCATCAGCGGGGTCGTCACCGGAAGCAGGCCCGACGCGAGCTCGCCGATCTCCTCGGCCATCTCCAGCGGCGGCACCTCCTCCTGCATCAGCGGCTCGTGCACGTAGAGGTGGAAGAGGCGAACCTCGGTGTCCGCGATCTTCCGGATCGACTGGGCGTAGACGCGCACGATCTGGAGGAAGGCGATCAGCGGGAACCCCGAGGCCAGCACCTCGGCGCAGTGGCGCATCGCGCGGAGGTCCTGGTCGTTGAGACGGTCCTCGCGGCCGAGCGGGGTCCCGAGCAGCGTCATCAGCCGCTCGATCAGCTCCGGCTCGAGGCCGGTCCTCTCCGCCACCTCGGCCGCCGTGTACATCCCCTCCGGCACCTCGAACAGGTCCTCGGCGTAGCCGAAGGCGAGCCGGCCGCGGCGGGCCGCGTCCTTGACCGCGTCGAGCGAGTACCCCCGCTCGCGCATCCGCGCAACCACCCGGGCCTGCGCCGCCGAGGCCCGGGTCCAGCCCTCGCCGTCCACCGGGACGATGTCCTCCTCGGCCCAGCGCTTCAGCGTCTCGGGCGAGACGCCGGCGATGCGGCCGGCCTCGGCGGCCGAGATCCGCTGCGAGTCGCCGGCGCTCACGGCGCGCCTCCGAAGCGGGTCGTTACGTGAGACGACGGGGCCATTGGACCCCGTCGTCTGGTGCGGGCTAACGGCCCGCGGCGTCGGCCAACGGCGCCGAAGCGCCTCGCGGGCCCGAAGTCGCCGTCCCAGTCGCCGGGAGACGGTGCACCGGCGGGCCCACTTGTGGCCCAAACCTTGTCCGTCGCCACCGAGAGTACGCCTCCGCCACCCGACAAGTCAATGCCTCCCGACACGGGCCTCAGTCGACCGCGAGGTGCGGGTACCTCTCGGCGACGACCTGGCGATAGCGGGCGAACAGCGGACGGGCGCTGCCGAAGAAGCGGATCGCGGCGGCGGCATCCTCGACCCGGGTCTTGAGCCGGCCGCGGACGATCGCGAGCGCCGGATTCTCGCGCCCCTGCAGCAGGCGGTTGCCGAAGTCGGACTCCATGCAGAGGCGGAGCTTCGGCCGCAGCTTCGAGTCCGCGGAGAAGTCCCAGATCAGACAGCCGTCCTCCGCGGGGACGACGGTGAGGGTCAGCGCGGGGTCGGTGAACTCGAAGCGGAGCGGCGCCGCGGCGGCACGCAGGCGCGGGCCGGCCTCCGGGTCGCCGTCGACGGCCCGCAGGACCGTGTCGAGGACCTCGCGCAGCTCCGCGGCCGAGCGGAAGTGGGCCTGGGGCGTGGAGGACAACTCTTGGCCTCTACCTTAGCCTTACGTGTCTCGCTGCCGCTGGTCGTCCTCCTCGTCCTGGCGCAGTGTCGCCTCCAGCTTCGCGAGGCGCTCGCTGATCGAGCGCAGCTCGTCCTCGACCCGGCCGATCACCTCGGCGCTCGCCTCCTGGCCGCGCCGGACCACCTCTTGGCGGGCCTCCTGCCCGCGCCGCACGACCTCCTCGCGAGCCTCCTGCCCGCGGCGCACGACCTGTTCCCGCGCCTCGCGCCCGCGCCGCGCGACGTCGTCGAGCAGCTCCGAGACCCGCTCGCGAGTGTCGCCGGCGGAGCCGACGGTCGCGGCGTACGTGCTCTCGATCGCGTTGCGCAGCGACTCCGAGATGCCGCTCTGATCCTCTTCGGACGACGTGCTCACCGCCGCTCAGGGTAGCGTCAGCGGCGTGGGCATCCACCTGCGCCCGAGCTCCCCGATCGCGCCCGACGTCCTCATCCCGGGCGACCCCGGCCGCGCGATGGCGCTCGCCCAGCAGCTCCTGACCAAGCCGATCATGCACAACCTCCACCGCGGCCTCTGGGGGTACTCGGGCGAGACGGAGGAGGGACGCCCGCTGAGCGTCCAGTCCACCGGGATGGGGGCGCCCAGCGCGGCGATCGTCCTCCACGAGCTGGCCGCGCTCGGGGCGCGCAGGGCGATCCGGGTCGGCACCTGCGGCGCGATCACCGAGGCGATGGAGCTGGGGCAGCTGCTGCGCGTGGAGTCGGCCATCGGCGAGGACGGCATCTGCCGCGGCCTGGGCCTCGAGGAACCGGTCACCCCCGACGCCGAGCTCTTGGAGCGCCTCGCGTCCGCGGGCACGGGCGAGCCGGCCCGGGTCGTCACCACCGACTTCTTCTACGAGCACGGCCCCGAGCCGCGCGACCGCTGGGCGGCCGCCGGCGCACAGGCGGTGGATATGGAGACCGCCGCCCTGTTCGCGCTCGGACCGAGGATGGGTGTCGCGGTCGCCTCGCTGCTGATCGTCAGCGACGTCTTCCCGCAGGGCGAGCGGCTGCGGGTCGGCGACGAGCAGCTCGCGGAGGCCGTCGAGTCGATGGGCCGCGCCGCGGCGGCCGCCCTCGTCTAGACGCCGGACGGACCGGGCGGCGTCTAGAGCCTCGGCCGGGGCTCACCCTCGAGGAGGGGTTGAGCCTTTGCGGAGCTCCGCGACCTCGCGCAGCAGGGCGTCGAGCTGGTCCTCAACCGCCTCGAGGCGCTCGGACACCCCGCGCAGGCGGCGCTCGATGCGCTCGACGTCGGTGGCGCTGGGCACGCCCACGCCGCGCATCGCCTCCTTGCCTGCGCTCGAGGCCCGCTCGCGCGCCTCGAGCGCCATCTTGAGGGCCTGGTGCGTCCAGGGGTTCTCGAGCAGCATCTGGATGAGCTCGGCCAGTCCGCCCTCGGGGCGGTGGGAGCTGCGGTCCCTGGGGGAGTCACCCGTGGTCTCGTCCATGCCTGCTGGGACCACGTTATCCCAGGCTCCCGCTGGGCGTCCGGGAGGGGCCTCAGAGTGCAGGTGGAGGTCCACTGCTTTGCCGCCTCAGGACCGCACTTTCTTGATCGAGTCAGTCGAGTATATTTTCGCCTCCGATTCCCCGTTGCAAAGGGGCAACCGACTCAGTAGCGTGGAACATTGCCCTCGGGCAGGGAATCGGAGATGACGAAGAAGCTTCTATCCATCATTGCGCTTGGCACGGCCCTCGCCGTGATCGCGGCCGGCACGGCCACCTCGGTGACCGTCGACCTCGGCGGCGGCGTCACGGTCGACGTCCCGCCCGGCGGCGCGCTGCCCCAGTGCGCCGATCTCTCCGACAACGACGGCGACGGCGCCGCCGACCTCAACGACCCCGGCTGCTCGGGCTCGCTCGACACCTCCGAATACGACGCCCCCGCCCCCGCCCCGGCGCCCGCGCCCGAGCCCGGCGCCCCCGCCACCGGCGCCCCCACGGGCCCCGGCTCCACGGGCGGCAAGCTCCGCCCCGACGGCGCCGGCGCCAAGGGCGGGGTCAAGGGCGCCCCGCAGGGCAAGGCCGCCCCCGGCAAGGGACTGTTCGGAAAGAGGCTGCCGAAGGGCGGCAAGGGCAGCGTGGCCGCCGAGCGCGCCAAGATCGAGGCCCCGGGCCCGCGCAACCCCGACGGCAGCCCCTCGAACTCGAACCCCGGCCTGACGATCGCCAGCTTCGGCGCCGCCCCGATCGGGGTGCCCAACTTCGTCATCGACCAGTTCGAGATCCCGCCCTTCCTGTTGCCGATCTACCAGGCCTGCGGGACCGAGTACGGGGTCCCCTGGCAGGTGCTGGCCTCGATCAACCGCATCGAGACCGCCTTCGGCACCAACCTCAACGTCTCCTCGGCCGGGGCGATGGGCTGGATGCAGTTCATCCCCTCCTCCTGGCGCGCCTACGGCGTCGACGCCAACGAGGACGGCCGCAAGGACCCGTACAACCCGGTCGACGCGATCTGCGCCGCCGCCCGCTACCTCAAGGCCGCCGGCGCAGGTGAGGATCTGCGCGGCGCGATCTTCGCCTACAACCACGCCGACTGGTACGTCGACGAGGTCCTGCTCTACGCCAACCAGTACGGCAAGCTGCCCGACGATCTCGTCGGCTCGCTCACCGGGCTCACCGAGGGCGCCCACTTCCCGGTCGCCGCCGACGCCCGCTACGCCGACGACATCTCCGAGCGCGAGGCGCTGAAGCGCTCGCGCGCCGCCCGCTCGGCGCCCGGCAACGCCGCCGACGTGATCTCCGCCTCGCCCACCCGGCGCGGAATCGACATCTACTCGCGGGCGGGCGCCCCGGTCGTCGCCGTCAACGACGGCGTCATCACCAAGCTCGGGCGCTCGCCGCGCCTCGGCCGCTACATCGTGCTGATGGACGCCTACGGCAACCGCTACACCTACGCCCAGCTCGGCGAGATCTCCGCGAGCTACCCGGTGCCGAAGCAGAAGCCGCTCACGGCGCGCGACTTCGAGATCGTCTCGCCCAAGGGCGAGCGCCGCCCCGCCGCCCCGGCCTCCGCCGGCGACACCACGCCCGCCCCCAGCAAGTCCAGCCCCAAGCAGGCCAAGGAGGCGAAGGCCGCCGGCCCCGCCGCCCCCCTCAACACCGAGCAGCTGCGCGAGCGCCTCTTCGCGCTGCCCGAGCGTCCCGCCAACGTCGAGCGCGCCGGCCTCTCCGGCCAGCTCGAGGCGCTGCTGGGCAAGCGCGTGCCCGCCTATGAGACCTTCAAGAGCTACTTCTCGGGCGTCTTCCGCTTCGACGCGCGCACGATGGAGCTGCGCACCCTCAAGGTCGGCTCGAAGGTCACCGGCGGCACCATCCTCGGGCGCATCGGCGCCTCGGCCCCCGCGGCCCCGCACGTGAACTTCTCGATCAGGCCCGCCGGGCGCGGCGCCCCCAAGATCGACCCGAAGCCGATTCTCGACGGCTGGAAGCTCCTGGAGACCACGGCGATCTACCGCGCCGCCGGCAAGGACCCCTTCGGCGGCTCCGAGGCGACGATCGGCCAGGTCCTGTTGATGAGCAAGGCCTCGCTGATGCAGCGCGTGCTCGCCGACCCGCGGATCGAGATCTATGCCTGCGGGCGCTCCGACATCGAGAGCGGCCAGATCGACCGCCGCACGCTGGCGGCGCTCTCCTATCTCTCCGAGCGCGGCTACCGGCTGACGATCACCTCGCTGAAGTGCGGTCACAGCTTCTACACGACCTCGGGCAACGTCTCCGCGCACTCCTCGGGCAACGCCGTCGACATCGCCCAGGTCAACGGGCTGCCGATCCTCGGCAACCAGGGCCGCGGCTCGATCACCGAGGCGGTCGTGCGCGACCTGATGGCGCTGCAGGGCACGATGCTGCCCTCCCAGATCATCACCCTGATGGACCTCGGCGGGCCGACCTTCGCGATGGGCGACCACGACGACCACATCCACGTCGGCTACACCCCGCTGGCCGGCGGCGGCCGCGGCGTGCAGCAGCTCGCCCAGGTGCTGCGCCCCGAGCAGTGGGGGCGGCTGATCGACCGCCTCGGCGAGATCGAGAACCCGAAGGTCCCGGCGAAGCCCTCCGAGGCCTCGCTGCCGGCCGACCGCGGCTCCGCCGCGCACCGTGGCGAGTAGCTGGCCTTCCACCGCTTCGTCCAGCTCGAGTTCGCCGGCCTGATCGGCCTCCCCGAGGGGCGCTATTTCGCGCGCGATGACGAGACCGAGCGCGTCCTGATCGTCGAGACCCTGGGGGCCCCGCGGATGGGGCGCCGCCGGCGCCGGCGGGCCCGTGTCGTTGAGCCGGGCGACCCCGCAGCGGTGCCCGTCACCCGCGTCACGGTGACCGCCGCTGCAGCCGCGGCGAGCGCAGCCGACGCCGCCACCTGGGTCGAGCGCGTCAGCGGCGACCCCACGGCGCGCGTCGCCGAGGTCAGCTCGGCGACGCAGCTGGTGAACCGGGCCCTCGGCGCGCTGCGCGCCGGCGCAGCCGACCCCCTGGTGCAGGACGTCGGCGCCACCCGTGCCCTGGCGATCCGGATCGGGTACGGCAGCGGCGAGGAGCTCGCTGCCGGCACCTGGAGCGCGGCACGGCAGCTGCCGCCGCCGCGGCGCGGGCGACTCGACGACGTCGATTCCCAGACGCGCGTCGCCGCGGTGCTCGCCGGCCGCGACTCCGTCTCCCCCGCCGAGACGCTGCTGCTCCGAGCCCGCCTCGACCTCGCCGCGGGGCGCTCACGCGAGGCCGCCCTGCAGCTGCCGGACGTGGCGCGGGGGCTGCTCGCCGAGGGCTCCGGGCGCGACGCGGCCGAGCGGGAGGCGCTCGAGTCGCTGCTGCCGGAGCTCGACGACGCGGCACGGGGCGCCCTCGCCGGCGAGCTCGCACCCGAGCAGGCGGAATCGGTACGGCGGGGGGCAGAGCTCGCACGAGCGCTGACCGCGCCGCGGTGACGAGCCGATCGCGGAGGCGGGCCGCGTCCGTCACGAGGCCCCGAGCCGTCCCGGCCAGCTCGTAGGCTCGTCGGGTGAGCGGACCGGACGGCCACCCCACCCTCTTCGGCGAGCAGGAGGAGGCGCAGCGCGCCCTGCACGGCCTCGACGGGCTCGAGGCGGCGGCGCCCACCCGCAGGGTCTACGACGGGCCGCGCGACCCCGACGCCCTGCTGGCCCACTTCGGGATCGACGGCTTCCGACCGGGCCAGCGGGAGGCGGTGGCCGCCGCCCTCGACGGCCGCGACTCACTGATCGTGATGCCGACCGGCGGCGGCAAGAGCCTCTGCTACCAGCTGCCTGCGCTCGCGAGCGAGGACCTGACCGTCGTCGTGTCGCCGCTGATCGCGCTGATGCGCGACCAGGTCGCGCGCCTGACCGACCTCGGCCACCCTGCGGTGATGCTCGCCTCCGGCGGCGACAATCAGCAGGCGCTCGACCAGATCCGCGGCGGCCAGGCGACGGTCGTCTTCGCCGCCCCCGA
>DASSYK010000082.1:0-13999 GCA_035703345.1 Solirubrobacterales bacterium | reverse complement strand
TGTCGTCGTGCTCGCCAATGTCGATGTCGTCGTCGACGCCCGGGCCCTCGTCGGCCTCCTCACCGCGCACCTCGGGATCCAGCTCCAGCGGACGTTCGTACGGATCCGGGCCCCGGGGCCGGTGCTCCGAGGCCGCGGCGTCGAGCTTCGCGCTCAGGTCGTCCACGTCGGCGATCACCTCGTCGCGGCGGTGCACCAGGTCGGTGATCACCGACTCGATGTCCTCCCGGCGCCGCAGGCCCTCCTCGACGATGCGGCGCGCCTTCGATTCGGCCTCCACCAGGGCCTCCTCGACCTCGCCGTCGAGCCGGTCGCGGTGCTCGGCGGCCTCGCTGTCGATCGCCGAGCGGGTCTCCGCCGCGTAGGCGTCGGCCTCGCCGCGGGTCTTGCCCGCGTAGGCGTCGGCCTCGCTGCGCAGCTTCTGGGCGGTGGCGTTGGCCTCGTTGAGCGTGGACCGGGCCTCCTCCTCTGCCTCCGCGCGGATCTGCTGGGCGCTGTCCTGGGCCTGCGACAGGATCGCGCCGGTGCGCTCCCCGACGCGCTCGAGCTCGCGCTTGACGGTGTCCGAGCGCGACTCGTCACCGCCGCCGGTCTCGAGCCAGTCCGCGAGCCGGGCCAGGAACTTCTCGACCTCGTGCTTGTCGTAGCCGCGCCGCGAGCTGGGGAACGTCGCGTTGCGGATCCGGTCGAGGCTGGTCTGGTCAACGCCCATGCGGCCTCCTAGGACTGATCGACTGGCACTGGCTTCTCACCCGAGTAATCGTAAAACCCCTTACCCGACTTCCGGCCAAGATCCCCTGCATCGACCATCGTTCGGAGGATCTCGGGCGCGGCGAAGCGATCCTCGCCGTAGGCGTCGACCATCACCTCGGAGATCGAGACGAGCGTGTCGAGCCCGACGAAGTCCGCCAGCGTCAGGGGCCCCATCGGGTGGCTGGCGCCGGCCATCATCCCGGCGTCGATGTCGGAGATCGAGCCGACCCCCTGCTCGTGCGCGCGCATCGCGTCGAGCATGTAGGGCACGAGCAGCCGGTTGACGATGAAGCCGCGGTTGTCGCCGGCCGCGACCGTCGTCTTGCCCAGCTCCCTGCCGACCTCGAAGCCGAGGTCGTACGCCTCGTCGTCGGTCCCCTCGGCCTTGACGACCTCGAGCAACGGCATCACCTGGGCCGGGTTGAAGAAGTGGAGCCCGAGGAACTTCTCCGGGCGCTTGGTGACGGCGGCCTGGTCCGCGACCGAGAGCGAGGAGGTGTTGGTGGCGAAGAACGCGTCGTCCTTGACGATCTCGTCGACGGCCTTCCACATCTCGAGCTTCATGTCGAGGTCCTCGGTGATCGCCTCGATCACGAGGTCGCAGTCCGCCAGGTCCCCGTAGTCGAGAGTCGGCGTGATCCTGCCGCGGACGGCGTCGGCGTCACCCTGCTCCATCTTGCCCTTGTCCACGGCCTTGGCGAGCTGTTTCTCGATCTTGGCGAGCCCCTTGTCGAGCTTGTCCTGGTCGACCTCGCGGACGACCACGTCCCAGCCGTTCTGCGCGCAGATCTGGGTGATCCCGTGGCCCATGATCCCGCAGCCGAGTACGCCGACCTTGCTGATCTCCATGCCCGTTCGATACCTCCAAATAGGGATTGGCGAAGTGGCGGAGCCTAGAGAAGATCCGCCGGTCGAGAGCGCGACCGTGGCCGGGGCGGCGTGTTAACTCCTTTCGATGCCGTCCGCGAGAGCAAAGCGCGCGTGCGTGGCACTCGCCGCGTTCGCGCTGGCGACCGGCGCCGCCATCGTCCCGGGCGAGCGCGGCCCGGGGTCCCCCGAGCCGGCCTCGGCGGCCCCCGGGAAGGCGAAGGAGAAGCCGACCAAGGCCGAGCGCAGGCGCCAGCGCCTGCGCAAGATGCGGCGCGCGAACCGCCGCCAGAAACGCCCGAACGTGATCGTCGTCATGACCGACGACCAGAACGAGTCGATGCAGGGCCTCGACGCCACGGTGCGCCTGCTCGGCGGGCGCGGGACGACCTTCACGAACAGCTACGTCTCGTTCCCCCTCTGCTGTCCCTCGCGCGCGACCTTCCTGACGGGTCAGTACTCGCACAACCACGGCGTCGTCAGCACCGAACTGCCGAACGGCTACGGCGCGCTCGACCACACCAACACGCTTCCCGTGTGGCTGCGCAGCAGCGGCTACCGGACCGCGATGGTCGGCAAGTACCTGAACGGCTACGGGATCGAGGACGGCATACCGGAGCCCGTCCCGGACGCGCGCGAGATCCCGCCCGGCTGGAGTGAGTGGTACGCCCTCACCGAGGGCCGCGACCAGCGCCGCTACAGCTACAAGCTGAACGAGAACGGCCGGATCCGCCACTACAAGCGGCGCCCCCGCGACTACGTCACCGACGTGCTCGCGTCGAAGGCGATCGCCTTCATCAAGCGGCGCGCGCCGCGAGCGAAGCCGTTCTTCCTCTGGTTCACTCCGACGGCGCCGCACGGCGAGGCCGGCGTCACGCCCGATTCGGGCCGCGACCCCACCCCCGCCCCGCGCCACCTCGGCCGCTACGCGTCGGTCCCCCCGCCGCGCCCGCCCAACTTCAACGAGGCGGACGTCAGCGACAAGCCGAATGAGGTGCGGGAGCGGCCGCTGCTGACCGACGAGGACATCGCGGACATCGACCGCCGCCACTTCGGCCGCCTCGAGAGCCTGCTCGCGGTCGACGAGGCCGTCCAGCGGATCGTGGGGCAGGTCCGCAAGGGGGGCGACAAGCGCAAGACCTACATCTTCTTCACCTCCGACAACGGCGTCCTGCTCGGCTCGCACCGCCTGGTCTTCAAGAACTTCATGTACGAGGAGGCCCTCCGCGTGCCGCTGATCGTGCGGGGTCCGAAGTTCCCGGCCGGGGTCAACCGCACGCAGCCCGTCACCAACGTCGACCTCGCCCCGACCATCGCGGAGCTCGCGAAGGTGGCGCCGGGGCTGGCCGTCGACGGGCGCTCGCTGCTGCCGGTGGCGCGCGACCCCGCCTACGGCGCGGAGCGGGACCTGCTGTTCGAGAGCGAGGTCCACGGCGGATCGGCGGGCATACGCAGCGGCCGCTGGGTCTACCTCGACGGGAACGACGACGGCGTGGAGCTCTACGACCTCGTCGAGGACCCGTTCGAGCTGGACAGCCTGCACGCCAGCCCCGGCCACGCGGCGATCCGCAACCAGCTCGCGGCGCGGCTGGCGCAGATCCGGAACTGCGCCGGGACGAGCTGTCCCTGAGCCCCCGCGCCTAGGAGGCGGCGCCGAGCTCTTCGAGCATGCGCTGCATCTCGGCCGCGAGCGCGTTGATCCCGCTCAGCGGCCGCACGTAGACCGCCATCTGCCGGATCCGGCCGTCGGGGCCGAAGTGGAGCAGGTCGATGCCGTCGAGCTCGCGGCCGCCCGCCCTGGCGCTGAACATCAGCGTCGCCACGTCGCCCGTCTCGACCTGATCGGTGTAGCGGAAGTCCTCGAACACCTGGGAGACCGCTCCGAGCAGCATCGCCACCGCGTCGCGCCCCTCGTAGGGCTTGTAGACGACCGGGCTGCGGAAGGTGACGTCCTCGGCGAAGAGCTCCTCGATCGCGGAGAAGTCCTTCGACTCGGCTGCGGCGCGGAAGCGGTCGCTCTTCACGCTCAGCACCCTACTGCGGCGACCACTCCACGGGCCCGGCCGTGAGGACGTGGGCGCCCAGCGGCCGCCCGAGCACGCGCTGGGCCTCGGCCGAGGCCGCGATCAGCCTGGGGAGGTCGACGCCGGTCGAGACCCCCATCTCCTCGAGCATCGAGACGAGGTCCTCGCTCGAGATGTTCCCGGTGGCCCCGGGGGGCACGGGGCAGCCGCCGAGCTCGCCGAAGCTGCTCTCGAAGGAGTCGATCCCCGCTTCGAGCGCGGCCAGCACGTTCGCGAGGCCCTGCCCGCGCGTGTTGTGGAAATGGGCGGTCAGCTCGACGCCCCCAAGCTCTGCGCGGGCCCGCTCGAAGAACTCGCGCACCTGGCGCGGGTTGGCCATCCCGGTCGTGTCGCCGAAGGCGACCTCCGCGCAGCCGAAGTCCGCGAGCTGCCGCGCGATCTCCAGCACCCGCTCGGCGGGCACCTCGCCCTCGTACGGGCAGCCGAAGCTCGTCGAGATCACGCCCTCGCAGCGCAGCCCGGCGCGGGCGGCCGCGCTGACCGTCCCCTCGAGGTCCGCCAGCGACTCGGAGATCGAGCGGTTCACGTTCTTGCTGTTGTGCGTCTCGGAGGCGCTGAGGAAGAAGTTCCCCTCCCGGACCCCTTCAGGGAACCGCATCATCAGGGGCAGGGCGTTCTCGAGTCCCCTGCGGTTGGGGATCAGCACCGAGTAGGCGACCCCGTCGCGGGGCTCGACGGCCGCGAGCACCTCGCGGGCGTCCGCCAGCTGCGGGATCACGTCCGGCCGCACGAAGGAGGTCAACTCGATCCGCTTCAGGCCGGCGTCGGCGAGCATCCCGATCAGCCGGACCTTGTCGGCGGTCGGGATGACCTCGGGCTCGTTCTGGAAGCCGTCGCGGGGCCCCACCTCGCGGATTCGCACGGCCTCGGGAAGCTGCTGCGCCACGCCCCCAGCCTAGCCAGGGGCGCAGCCGCGGCGGCTACTGCTCGGAGAGCACGGAGAGCACGTTGCCCGACGGGTCCTTGAACCAGGCGATCTCAGGGCCCGGACCGTGGGCGATGCCCTTCTCGTCCTGCTCGAAGCCCTCGTAGCGCTCGAACTCCACGCCCCGCGCCGCGAGATCGTCGACCGCCCCCTCCACGTCGGCCACCGGGAAGTTGAGGATCGTGTAGCTCGCCGGGGTGCAGCTCGGTTGCTCGTACACCAGGGGCGGGCGGTCGCTCCCGAGGTCGAGCTGCATCAGGCGGTTCTCCTCGTCGAGGATCGTCGTCTTCAGGCCGAGGGTCTCGCCGTAGAACTCGCGCGCCGCGGCCAGGTCCTTCACCGCGAAGCCACTGAACGCCTTGCTGTCGTCGAGCATGAGCACTCCTTCGTCGGATCTCCTGTGATTGAAGAGACGCCCGCGCGCCCCGTAACTCATCGGCGCCCGCCGCTCGCATCAGCCGGTGGACGGGCCCTGCGTCGGGATGACGCGGCGCTCGTGCGTGCCCACGCCGATCGTCCGGTCGCCCTCGGTCACCTCGACGTCGAAGCGCAGCTTGCGGCCGTCGGCGATCTCGCGGAGCTTCGCGTGGACCGTGCAGGTCGCGCCCTCGGCCACGGCGGCGACGTGCTTGACGCAGACCTCGAAGCCGACCGTCGCCTGGCCCTCAGGCAGGTTCTCGAAGGCGAGTATCGCCGCCGTCTGCTCGATCATCCCGATCATCCCGGGGGTCGAGAGCACGCTGGCTCCGATGGTGCCGCCGACGTCGGTGAGCAGCCGCCCCTCGACGACGAACTCGTCGCTGCGCTCGACGCCGGGTTCGAGCGCCACTACCCGACCATTCCCATCCCGCCGGAGACCCCGAGGATCTCGCCCGTGACGTAGCTGCAGTCGTCTGAGGCCAGGAATGCGGCGGCCGCGGCGACCTCGTCGGGCGAGCCCATCCGCCGCAGCTGCGTTCCCGCCTTCATGTTCTCGATGATCTTCTCACCGATCGCGCCGAGCTCCAGCGCCCGCATCAGCAGCGGCGTCTCGATCGGCCCCGGCGCGATCGCGTTCGCGTTGATCCCGAAGCGGGCCCCCTCGCGGGCCATCACCTTGGTGAAGGCGATCACGCCGCCCTTGGCGGCCGAGTAGACGGCCGAGCCCTTCGAGCCGACGCGGCCCGCCTCCGACGCGATGTTGACGAGCCGCCCGTAGCCGGCCGCCTGCATCCCGGGCAGCGCCGCGTACGTGCAGTTGAGGACGCCGTAGAGGTTGACGTCGATGACCTTCTTCCACTGCTCGGGAGTCGTGACGTTGAAGAACCCGAACTCATCGGTGCCGGCGTTGTTGACGAGGATGTCCAGCGTCCCGGCTGCCTCCACCGCCGCCTGGGCGGAGGCGAGGTCCGTGACGTCGAGCTCGACCGCCTCGCCCGAGATCTCGGACGCGACCTCGCGGGCGCCGTCCACGTCCAGGTCGCCGATCGTGACGTCGCCCCCCTCGGCCGCGAGCCGCCGTGCGATCGCCGCCCCGATGCCGCCGGCGCCGCCGGTGACCAGGGCCTTTCTCCCCTCGAGCCTCATCGCGGGGCCACCCTATCGCCGCTAGGGTGGCGCGGGCGTATGGCGGACCCGATCCCGATCATCGGCGGCACCGGCGCGCTCGGCTACGGGCTTGCGATCCGCTGGGCGCGAGCCGGGGAGAAGATCGTGATCGGCTCGCGAAAGCTCGAGCGGGCGGAGGAGGCTGCCGAGAAGGTGGCCGCCGCCGTTCCCGGGGCCGAGGTCGAGGGCTACGAGAACGGCGAGGCCGTGTCGCGCGGGCCGGTCGTGTTCCTGACCGTCCCCTTTCGCGCCCAGTCGGAGACGCTCACCAACCTCAGGGACGCGCTCGGCGACGGGCAGCTCCTGGTGGACTGCACGGTCCCGCTCGCCGCTGCGGTGAGCGGGAAGGCGACGCGGACGATCGGGGTCTGGCAGGGCTCCGCCGCGCAGCAGGCGGAGGAGATGACGCCCGACGGCGTCACCGTCGTCTCGGCGCTGCACACCGTGAGCGCCTCCACGCTCGCCGGCGACCAGGCGCTCGACGAGGACATCCTCGTATGCGGCGACCGCAAGGCGGACAAGGCGACGGTCGCGCGCCTGATCGAGCGGGTCGAGGGGCTGCGCGCGGTCAACGCCGGGCCGCTGGAGATGGCGCGGATCGTCGAGACGCTGACCCCGATGCTGATTGCGGTCAACACGCGTTACAGGGCGCACGCCGGCATCAAGGTGACCGGCCTGCCCGACGGCGACCACTGGGCGCAGTGAGCGACATCGAGCGTTGCGTCGTGCTCGCCGGGGGGACGGGTGGCGCCAAGCTGGCCGCGGGCCTCCAGGACGTGCTCGGCGAGGGCCTCTCGGTGATCGCGAACACCGCCGACGACGTCGAGATGCTCGGGTGCGACGTCTCCCCCGACCCCGACCTGGTCACCTACTGGCTCTCCGGGGACATCGACGAGCGGAAGGGCTGGGGGCTGAAGGACGACACGGAGGTCGTCTTCGAGCGCCTCAAGGCACTCGGCGCCCCGGACTGGTTCCAGCTCTCGGACAAGGACATCGCGACCTGTCTGTACCGGCGCGCCTTCGTCGCCGAGGGCGGCACGCGCGCCGGCGCGCAGGCCCAGATCGCCCGGGCGCTCGGTGTCCGCGCGCGGGTCCTGCCGATGTGCGAGGAGCCCGTCCGCACGCGGGTGCGCACCGCCGACGGCTGGCGCTGGCTCCAGGAGTACCTGATCGTCGAGGGCGGCCGGCCCGCTGTCGAGGGGGTCGAGCTCGCCGGCATCGCCGAGGCGACCGCGGCGCCCGAGGTGCTGGCGGCGATCGACACCGCGCAGGTGATCCTGATCGGGCCGTCGAATCCCGTCATCTCGATCGGCCCGATCCTCGCGACGCCGGGCATCCGCGAGGCGATCATCGCCTCCCCCGCGCCCGTCGTCGCCGTCAGCCCCTACGTCGGCGGCGAGGTGGTCAAGGGTCCGACCGACGCCTTCGTGCGCGGCGTGGGCAGGCCCGCCACCGCGGCGGGCGTTGCCTCCCTCTACGCGGGCCTCCTCGACGGCATGGTCTGCGATGAAGGCGACCCCGATCCGGCCCCTGAGGGGCTCGAGATCCTCACCTGCCCGACCCTGATGGAGGGCGCCGAGGGCCGCCGCGCCCTGGCCGAGCGGGCGCTCGGGTTCGCCTCCTCGCTGCGCGCTCCAGTCTGACGAATGGCTGAATCGGGTGGACGCGCTTCGCCTTCCCGCTAGCCTTTGAGCCAATGATCACGACCGCGATCCTTCCAGTGAAGCGCTTCGACGACGCCTACCAGCGCCTGGCGGGGACGCTGTCCCCGCAGGACCGCAGGCGGCTCGCCGAGGCGACCTTTCAGGACACGCTCTCGAAGCTGCGCCGCTGCCACACGATCGACCGGACGCTGGTGGTAACCGCGGACCCCGCCATCGCACGGCACGCGAGATGGCTCGGCCACACCGTGCTCGAGCAGGCTGAGGACACCGGCCATTCCGAGGCCGCCGCCGCCGGGGCCCGCGCCGCGCAGGAAGCGGGCGCCGAGCGCGTCGCGATGCTGCCGATCGACTGCCCCCTTCTCGATCCCGCCGAGCTGGACGCGCACCTGGGCCAGAGCCCCCGGACCGCGCTGATCGTCCCCGACAGCCACGGCACCGGCACGAACGCGCTCGTGCTCTGCCCACCGGACGCCATCGCGCCCGCGTTCGGACCGGACAGCTGCGCCAGGCACGTCTCCCGGGCCCGGTCAGCCGGGATCAGCTTCGCGCTCGAGCGCCTCGACTCCCTCGGCCCGGACCTCGACACGCCCGAGGACATGGAGCTCCTCCGCGACGCGCTGCTGCTCGACCCCGCACCGGCGCCCCGCACCGCGAAGGTTCTCTGGGAGCTCGGCGCCGGCGCCGGCGCCGAGCGGCCCGTCGCCGCGGCCTAGCGCCACCCACCAGACGATGAGTGCACGCGAGCTGCGCGTCCGCCCGCTGGCGGGCCTGCCCGAGGTGCTGGAGGGCGACGAGCTCGGCGGGATGATCGCCGCCGCCGCGGCCCCGTCCGGGGAGGAGATCGTCGTCGTCTCCCAGAAGGTCGTCTCCAAGGCCGAGGGCCGGGTTCGCGCCCTGGCCGACGTGTCCCCCGGGCCCCGGGCCGCCGAGCTCGCCGGGCTCACCGGGAAGGACCCCGCCCTGGTCGAGCTCATCCTGGCCGAGAGCGCCGCCGTGATCCGCTCCTCCCCCGGCATCCTGATCACCGAGACCCGGGATGGCTGGATCTGCGCCAACGCTGGCAACGACGCCTCCAACCTCCCCGCCGACGGGACCGTCGCCCTGCTCCCGGAGGACGCCGACGCGTCGGCGCGGCGAATCCGCGCGGGGATCCGGGGCGCCGCGGGCACCGCCCCCGCCGTGGTCGTCGCGGACAGCTTCGGGCGCCCCTGGCGGCTGGGCCAGGCGGACATCGCGCTCGGCTGTGCCGGGATCGCCGCGCTCGACGACTGGCGCGGGCGCAGCGACGCGCAAGGAAAGGAGCTGGCGGCCACCGCGGTCGCCGTGATCGACGAGCTCGCATCCGCCGCCGACCTGGTCCGCGACAAGGACTCGAACGTCCCCGGCGCGGTGGTCTTCGGCCTCGCGCACCTGGTCAGCGCCGCAGACGGTCCCGGCGCCCGCGCGCTGCAGCGGCCCGCTGCCGAGGACCTGTTCCGCTAGCCCGCCCGGCGGCTAGTGGCCGCTGGGCGAGGGCTGCTCGCCCTTGAGGCCCTTGATGTACTCGCCGGCGCCCTCGACCGTGAACTCCGGCGGCTCGTACACCCGGCCCGGCGTGCCGCCGACCGCGAGGATCCGCGCGGGCTCGTCGCCCGTCACGATCTTGCGCTTCTCCTCGGGACCGACCCTCGCCCAGACGCCGGGCTCCAGCGCGTACTCCTCGCCGCCCACCGTGAGCGTCGCTCTCCCCGAGAGCGCGGTGTAGACCTCCTCCTGGTGGTCGTGGCTCTGGTCGTGGGTCGGGTAGCGCTCGAAGTTGGCGGGCAGGTCGATGACCGCGATCCCGAACGAGCTGACCCCAAGCCCGGCGCGAACGCGCCTGAAGCCTCCCCCGAAGATCGCTTCGAACTCCTCAGTCCTCTTGACCGTGACGTCGGGCATCCTGGTTTCCTCTCCCCGCCGGCTCAGTCGGCGCTCTCGCCGACGCGCAGCACGGCAGCGCCGCGAACCCTACCGCCGCGCAGGTCCTCCAACGCGTGATTTGCCTCCGCCAGCGGGTATTCCTGTACCTCCGTCCTGACGGGCACCCGCGGCGCGAGCGGAAGGAACTCCTCGCCGTCCGCCCGCGTCAGGTTCGCGACCGAGCGCAGCGACCGCTCCTCCCACAGCAGGTCGTACGGGAACGAGGGGATGTCGCTCATGTGAATCCCGGCGCAGACGACGACACCGCCGCGGTCGGTCGCCGCCAGCGCCTGCGGGACCAGGTCGCCGACGGGCGCGAAGATGATCGCGGCGTCCAGCGCCTCGGGGCGCTCATCGGTTGCTCCCGCCCACTCCGCTCCCAGCTCCAGCGCCAGCGACTGGGCCGCCTCGTCGCCCTCGCGCGTGAAGGCGAACACGCGGCGGCCCTGGTGCACCGCCACCTGGCAGATCACGTGGGCGGCGGCGCCGAAGCCGTAGAGGCCGAGCCGCTCGGCGTCCCCGGTCATCCGCAGGGAACGGAACCCGATCAGGCCGGCGCAGAGCAGCGGCGCGGCCTGCATGTCCGGGTAGCCGTCCGGGATGGGGAAGCAGAAGCGCTCGTCGGCGACCGCCAGCTCGGCGTAGCCGCCGTCGCGCGTGTAGCCGGTGAACTGCGCGCGCACGCACAGGTTCTCGCGCCCGGAGCGGCAGAAGCGGCACTCGCCGCACACCCAGCCGAGCCAGGGAACGCCCACCCGGGCGCCCGGCTCGAAGCGCACGGTTCCCTCCCCCCGCCCGGCCACGGTCGCGACGATCTGGTGGCCGATCACGAGCGGCAGCTTGGGCTCGGTCAGCTCGCCGTCGACCACGTGCAGGTCGGTACGGCATACCCCGCAGGCGCTGACCCGCAGCAGGACCTCGCCGCGGCCGGGCTCGGGGTCCGGCAGCTCGGCCTCGCGCAGAGGCGTCCCAGCCGCCTCCAGGACCATGGCCCTCAAACGGCGAGCGGCTCCGCCGGGTAGGTCTCGATCACGTCGTACAGCGTCGTGCGCTGCGCCGGCGTGCGGCCGGCGCGCCGGGCGGCGTCGATCAGCTGCTCCGGCTCGAGCCGGACTCCGTGCCGGGAGCCGGCCATCCGCGAGATGTTCTCCTCCATCAGCGTCCCGCCGAGGTCGTTGACGCCCCAGCGCAGGCTCTCGGTCGCCGCATCGAGCCCCATCTTCACCCAGCTCGCCTGGAGGTTGGTGATCGAACGGCCGAGCGCGAGCCGGAAGGCGGCGGTGTGCTTGAGGTTCTCCTCGCGGGTGATCTCCTCGACCCCGTGGGTGCGGCCGAGCAGCGTGTTGAACGGGATGAAGCTGAGGGGCACGAACTCGGTGATCCCCCCGGTCCGCTCCTGGAGCGAGCGCACCACCCGCATGTGGCGGGCCAGCTCGCGCGGCTCCTCGATGTGGCCGAACATGACCGTCGACGTCGAGTGCAGGCCGGCGCGATGCGAGGCCTCGATGATCTCCACCCACCGGGCGACCGGCAGCTTGTTCGGGGAGATCCGCTGGCGCACTCCGTCGTCGAGCACTTCCGCCGCGGTCCCAGGCGTCGACCCCAGTCCGCACTCGAGCAGGTACGCGAAGACGGCCTCCGGCTCCAGGCCGGACCGCTCGCACATGAAGTGGATCTCCATCGGCGAGTAGGCGTGCAGGTGGATCCCGGGCGCCGCCTCCTTCGCCAGCCGCAGCCAGCGGCCGTAGTCGGCCAGCTCGTACTCCGGGTGGATGCCGCCCTGCATGCAGATCTCGGTGGCGCCGAACTCGACCGCCTCGGCGATCCGCGCGGCGAACTCCTCCTCGCCCACCTGGTACGCGTCCGGCGAGCGCTTGCCCTGGCCGAACCCGCAGAAGGCGCAGCCGACGACGCAGACGTTGGTGAAGTTGATGTTCCGGTTGACGACGAAGGTGGCGACGTCCCCGGCCAGCTCCGCCCGCAGCTCGTCCGCCGCTGAGCGCATCTCCTCGATCACCTCGGGCCGCGTCTCGGCGAAGAGCGCTGTCAGCTCCTCCTCGCCCAGCGCCTCGCCCCGCCGGCCCTTCTCGATCGCGCGCGGCGCGACCGCGGGCCCGGGCGGCGCCTCGCGGCTGCGGCCCGAGCCCTGGCGCGGGATGAAGCTCCAGTACCTGAGCTTGACCACGTCGAGGACCCCCTGCTCCATCCACTCGGGTCCGAGATACTGCGGGTAGGCGCAGAGCCGCTCGCTGAGCGCGTAGCCGCGGGGCGCGAGGTCCTTGCGCACCTGGTGCGGGCTCGGAAACGGATGCTCGGGCGAGATGTGGTCGCCGTTGGCCGAGAGACCGCCGAGGTCCGTCGCCCCGGCCTCGACCAGCTCGCCCCACCAGTCCGCCAGGTTCGGCGGGATCTGCACCCCGACATCGGGCATCAGCCGCTTGGTCTCGGCGATCAGGCGCTTCATGTCGTCGATCGTCACGTCGCAGGCCCACTCCGGTCGCGGCACGACCTCGCCGTTGGTGAGTCCTGACTCCCAGCGGCGCTTCGCGGCTTCGTCGGCTATGTCGGCCACTTCCTGCCCGTAGTACCTCGGATGGGGTACGAAGTTCTGCAGGATCACCTCCTGGATGTGGCCGTGGCGGGCGTGGACCTCGGCCAGCGCCTCGAGCGAGGCGACGCGCTCCTCCTCGGTCTCGCCGATGCCGACGAGGATGCCGGAGGTGTACGGGATCCTGAGCTCGCCGGCGGCCTCGATCGTCGCCAGGCGCCTCGCGGGGTGCTTGGTGGGGGAGCCGGCGTGGACGGTCTCCATCAGCCGCCCGGCGACGGACTCGAGCATCAGGCCCTGCGACGCTGTCACCTCGCGCAGGCGGGTGAGGTCCTCGCGGTCGAGGACGCCGATGTTGGTGTGCGGCAGCATCCCCCGCTCCAGCGCCCGCTCGCAGACCCAGCGCACGTACGAGGTGAAGTCCTCGTGCCCCCATGAGCGGAGCTTCTCGGCGACGACGGGGTGCACCTCGGGCCGCTCGCCGGTCAGGACGAGGAGCTCCTTGGTATGGCGCTTCAACGCCTCGTCGAGCCGGCGCTCGACCTCCTCGGGATCGTGGATGTGCGCCTGCCGAGTCGCGAAGGCGCAGTACTTGCAGTAGCACTGGCAGGTACGAGAGAGGGACAGCGTGTAGTTGCGGGAGAACGTGACGCGCTGCACCGGGGAGACGCTACCGAACGGCGCAAGCGACACATGCGGCCGGAGAGCCGGCCGGGATTCCACCACGAAGCCAGACCAACCGGCGACTGGTGAAAGGATGCGCGGCGTGATCGAGCTCGCCTACGTGGGCCACGCCACCACGCTGATCCGGGTGGGCGGAGCGACCGTGCTGACCGATCCGGTCCTGCGCTCCCGGATCGGCCCCCTGCGCCGGCACGGTCCGCCCGCGGACCCGGCGGCGCGGGACGCCGACGTCGTCGTGATCTCGCACCAGCACCGCGACCATCTCGACCTCCCCTCGCTCGCGCGGCTGCGGCCGGACACCCCCTTCGTCGCTCCGAAGGCGGCGGGCCCCCTGATCGAGCGCGCCGGGATCGAGCGGGTGATCGGCCTCTCCCCCGGCGAGTCGGCCCGGGTCGCGGGGCTCGCGATCACCGCGACGGAGGCGGTTCACGACGGCCGCCGGGACCCATGGGGCAAGGCCGCCGAGCCCATGGGGGTCCTGCTCGAGCGCGGCTCCGAGCGCGTTTACTTTCCTGGCGACACCGACCTGTTCGAGGGAATGGCCGCGCTCGGCCCGCTCGACCTCGCGCTCCTGCCGGTCTGGGGCTGGGGCCCGAACCTCGGCAGCGGGCACCTCGACCCCGCCGAGGCCGCCCGCGCCCTGAAGCTGCTGCGCCCCAGGGTCGCGGTCCCGATCCACTGGGGGACCCTCTACCCCGCCGGCCTCTCCGTCCTGAGGCCGCGGCCGCTGTCCGAGCCGCCGCGCAGGTTCGCCGAGCTGGCCGCCCGCGAGGCGCCCGACGTCGACGTCCGCGTCCTGGAGCCCGGCGAGCGCACCACGGTGGATGCGATGATGCGGGCCATGCCGCGCCCGGGAGCCGTCTGATGAGATCCGCCACCGGACGGACGGCGGGGGTCGCCGCGCGCGCCCTCGCCCTGTGGGTGCTGGTGGCGCTCATCTTCTACG
>DASSYK010000087.1:0-8923 GCA_035703345.1 Solirubrobacterales bacterium | reverse complement strand
GGACGAGATCAGCCGCAAGCTGTTTCTCCCCTTCCACGACGACGGGATCATCAGCCAGTTCGAGGGCTACGAGCAGCTGGAGGAGCTCGATTGGGAGGCCTATCGAGAGAGGTACGGGAACATCCAGCGGCTCGACCGGATCCTGGAGGCCGAGGGAGACAACCCCAACCGGTACAAGGCTTCGAAGCAGGCGGACGCGCTCATGCTCTTCTTTCTGCTGTCGGCCGACGAGTTGCGGAAGCTCTTCGAGCGACTCGGCTATCAGTTCGAGGACGACACGCTCGCAAGAAACATCGAGTACTACCGGGCGCGTACATCACACGGCTCCACCCTGAGCAAGGTGGTCCACGCGTGGGTGCTGGTCCACTCCGATCGCGAGCGCGCCTCGGAGCTCTTCTCCGAGGCACTCGAGAGCGACCTGCGCGACACCCAGGGCGGCACGACTCCAGAGGGGGTGCACCTCGGCGCGATGGCCGGAACGGTGGACCTGGTCCAGCGCGCCTACACAGGCATAGAGACGAGGGACGAAGTGCTCTGGCTGCGCCCGAGCCTCCCCGAGGACGTGACCAGGCTGCAGTTCAGGATCCGCTACCGGCGCCACTGGGGACTGGAGATCGAGATCACCAGGGACCGAATCAGGGTCAGCGCGCGCCCAGCCGACGTCTACCCGATCAGAGTCGGCATCAATGGCGAGATCGTCCGGCTTGAGGCCGGTGCAGCGGTGGAGCGCCCGCTGTGACCGGCGTGAACCGCGGCGCTCAAAGGCGGGCAGGCGCCGGGGTCGGCCGCTCGCTCACGCAGGCGAAGACCCAGCCCGGCTCCTGGCGCCACCATCCGTGCGCCGTCACCCCCTCGACCTCCCAGCGAACGCGGAGGGGCCGCCACTCCCCCTGACCCGGCCGGTCCCCCTCGAGCGACACGACCGCCTCGCGCACATCCAGGCGGAGCCCCTCGCGTCGCGCCTTCGCCGCCGCCTCCTTCGCGGTCCAGAACAGGTTCGCGAGGCGTGCGCCCTCGGCCTCGCCGGCGGCGATCACGCTCGCGCGCTCGTCCGGGGCGAGCCACGTCCTCACGAAGGCGCCGCTGCGCCGCTCGACGGCCTCGAGGTCGCATCCGATCGCGACGCCGGCGTCGGCCACAATCGCGAGCGCGCGCCCGTTGCGGTGGCTCAGCGACAGCGCGGCGCGGGCGCGCTCGCCGTCGACGAATGCCTCCGGCGCGCCGTCCTCGGACGCCACGATCTCGACCTCGCCGGCCGACCCTTCGCTCCACGCCGCGAGCGCCGCCTTCGCCGCCCACCGACCCAAGCGCCAGTCGGACCTGCGCCTCTCCGGCCGCAGGCCGGCCAGCGCCGCCCGCTCCCGCGGGCTGAGCCAGTCGTCCGCCGCGGGGACGTCAGCGAGGGAGCGGGTCAGCCAGCCGGGCCCGGGCATCGGAGGAGGCAGCCGGCCCCCCGGCGCGACGCATCCCTCTCTCTATCGCGTCGATCAGGTACGGGCGCAGCGAGGCCGGGGGGATGATTCGGCTGACCGAGCCCATCGCGAGCGCGCGCTCGACGCTGTGCGCGCGGTCGAACTCGTCCGCCAGCTCCCCGAGCTTCTCCGCGTGGACCTCCTCCCAGAGGGCGGTTCGCTCGCCGCGCAGGGCCTGGCGCTCCGCGCCCTCGGCAGCCCCTATGCGCTCGTCGAGATCGATGATGCGCACGTCGGCGGCGGTCCGCTTGCCGACCTCGCGCGCGAACACGACGGCGGCCGCCGGCGCGCCGCCGATCACGGAGGCGTGCGTTCCCTCCAGCGCCGCCGCCTCGAGCTCCTCGTTCAGTCGCTGGGAGAAGACGACGAAGGCCCCGCCGTGATAGCGCGAGACCACGCAGAAGACGATCGGCCCGTCGAAGTTCACGACGGCCCGCCCGATCTCCGCGCCGTACTCGAGCTGCCACTCGTACATCGACTCCGGCGACCCGTCGAACCCCGAGAGGTTGGCGAGGACGACGACCGGCTGCCGCCCGCTCGCAGCGTTGATCGCGCGAGCGACCTTCTTCGACGAGCGGGGGAACAGCGTCCCTGACGTCCACCGCTCCGGCCCGTCGGCGGGCACCTGCCCGTAGCGCACCAACGGCCGCGACTCGATCCCCAGCAGCGTCACGGGCCAGCCGCCGAGATGCGCCTCCCACACGATCGCCGTCTCCGCGTCGCGCATGCCGGCCCAGCGCTCCAGGGGCGGGTGGTCGGAGTCGATCGCGGCGCCCATCACCGAGCGGATGTCGAAGGGCTTCTTGCGCCCGGGGTTGGTGGCGTCGGAGAAGATGTCGCCGACGCGCTCGAGCCCCGACTCGGTCCAGGAGTGCGGCGCGTCGCGGACGTCGCGCTCGGCCGGGTCGCCGGTGCGGGCCCGGCGGGGGAAGCGCTCGCCCGGCGCCACGTAGGTGTGCTCGTAGTGCGACAGCAGCAGCCGGCAGGCGCCGCCGAGGTCCGGGGCCCAGTACTGCGCCTCGCCGTTCGGGCCCATGATCCGCTCGTAGCCGCCGATGCCGAAGTTGTCCTCGGCGGAGACGCCCCCGGAGAAGTCGAGAGCCTGCTTGCCGGTAAGCACCATCGCGCTCTCGGGGGTCATCACCAGGATCCCCCGGGTGTGCATGAGCATGGTCGCTTCCGCGTTCCAGTAGGGCTGCGCGCCGACATTGATGCCAGTGACCACCACATTCAGCTCTCCCCCGGCCTGCGTGTACTCGACGATCCGCCGCAGCACCGCGGCGATCCAGTCCATGTTCTCGGTGCCGCTGTCCATGGCGATCTTCGCGCCCGCCGAGAGCGCGAACCACTCCGCGGGCACGCCAAGCTCCTCCGCGAGGTCGAGCGCAGCGATGATCCGCCGGCACTCCGGCTCGGCGAGGGAGCCGAGCGCCTTGGACGGATCGCCGAAGAGGCTCACCCGCAGCATCCCCTCCGGGTAGCGCTCGGTGCGGTTGCGCATCAGGCCGACGACGATGCCTGTCGGGTTCGTCGCGGAGGGACGGTCCACGGGGACCAGCCGGCCGTCGTCGTCGAGCTCGTGCGGGACGAAGTCGCCCGAGGGCTGGTCGGCCTCGGCACCCAAGTCGGCCGGGGCGAGGATCTTCACGATCTCGGTCGGGTGCAAGGTGCCGCGGCGCCGGGCGGCGATCACCCGCAGGGCGGATTCGTCCAGCGGCTGCAGCGTGTGTGCGGGCGGGTCGCCCATCTCGACCACGACGCCGCTGCCCGTCGGGCTGAAGAACCGCAGCACCCGAGGCCGCACGTTGCCGGCGCTGTCGGGCACGCCGGCGTACAGGAGGACCATCTCGATGCCGAGCGCGGCGGTCGCGCGGGCGTTGCGGCTCACCAGCGAGCGGATCTCCTCAGGGCTCAGCTCGAGCGCCGGCCAGGCGTGGAGCACGACGCGGTTCCAGAGCGGCCGCCGTCTCGGGGGCTGGCGCGAGTGGAAGCTGCGGATGGCCTCGAGCGCCCCGACCAGCATCCGCTCGAGCTCCGGGAGCGCGACGGCGCGGCCATCGGGGTCGCGCACGGGGGTCAGGTCGCGCACCTCGGCGATCGCGAACAGCCGCTCGTCCTTGGGGTTGGACCGGACGACCCCGCGGAACAGGTAGATGTCCTCGCTCGACGGCACCCGCTCGAGCGCGAAGTTCGCGAAGCGCCACAGCCGCAGGCGGTCCGCCATCATCGGATGCAGGCCGCGCAGCGACTCGTCCTCCCTCGGCGGACCGCCGTCGGCGGAGCGGAAGGTGAACAGGTCGACCGCGGACATGCCCCGCCCGCGTCGGGGCTCGGCGACCGCGAGCGCCATCCGCTCCACCGACCGGGGGAGCTCCGCCTCGGCGAGCGTGGCCTCGAAACGTGCGACCAGCTCCTCGTGCGAGACCCGCTCGGCGGGGTGAGCGGCGTAGATGTCGGCCACGACCGCCGCGCCAGGCGGCGCCGTGGCGGCGTGCGCCGCGAGCCCTCGCACCACGTCCCCAAGGTCGTCGAGATCGATGAACGCGACCGCCAGATGGTGCCTGCGGCCCTCGCTCTCGTACCCGGTGGTGAGAAAGGCGTGCCCCTCCAACTCGGCCTCGGCGAAGGGATCGAGCTCGCGCACCCGGTAGTAGCGGCGGGTCATAGTCTCGACCAGCACCCGCTGGAGTCCCGGCCCGGCGGTCGCGATGCGCCTCGTCAGAAGGGGCGCGAGCGGCTGCGGGCAGTCGACGAGGGCCCGCACCCTGGCGTCCCGGTCGGCGCGCTCCGGGTCCTCGGCCAGCGCCCGCAGATGCTCCTCCATCGCGGCATAGGCCTCCTCCCTGGCCGCTTCGATCACCGGCTCGTCGTAGTAGCGGAAGCGCACCTCCCTGGCGAGATCGGCAACGACCTGATCGCGGTGCTCGGTCGCCGCGATCAGCCTGTCGAGCACCTCGCGGAACTCGTCGCCGACGTTGCCCACGAGGGACTCGGCGCGCTCCAGGCGGTGGTCGAGGATCGCGGTCACGGCGGCCCGGGACGCGTCCGCACGCTCCTGGGAGAGGAACAGACGGTGGCAGGCCCGCTCGAGCGCGGGGGTGCGCTCGAGCCCGTCGAGGCCGTAGTGCCGAAGGGCGCGCTCGAGGTTCTCGACGAAGCGCGACGGCAGCCCCTCCGCCTCGGCGTCGAGCGAGCGCAGGTAGCTGTGGAGGTACTCCTGCGGGCTGCGCAGCCAGTCGCCCTCGGGGTCGCCCGAGTCATGACGCCGCCGCGTCAGCGAGCGCAGATCGGCGAAGACATCCAGCAGGTGATGCTCGCCCCGGACCAGCAGCGGGTCGCAGCCCAGGAGATCGCCGCAGGACTCGTCAAGCTCGGCCGCAAGCCGGCGGGCCTCCTCCTCGCCGACGTCGTAGCCCAGCACCAGCCACTCGAGCCGCTGGAGCTTCTCCCTGCAGAGCGCCGGTCGCTCCAGCTGGCGACCCTCGGAGGCCCGGAAGGAGACCCGAGGGGCCGCGTCCTGCTCGTCTGCCCCGTCGATCGGCTCGAGCCGCATCAGCGGAGCCTGCGCGTCCACCTGGAGGTTGGGCCGCGCGAGGACCTCGCGCACGCGCCCGCGGAAGGGGGCGACGAGGGAGTTCTCCATCTTCATGCTCTCCATCACGGCCACCACCTCGCCGCGCGCGACCTCGTCCCCCTCTTCGACCTGGATCGAGACGACCACCCCAGGCGCGAGGCTGCGGACGAAGCCGCGATCGTCCCGCGACATGCGGTGGGGAACGCCGTCCACCTCGACCAGGAACTGGGCCCCCTGGGCCGAGATGACGGTGCGATGGGCGTCGCCGCGGTAGACGATGCGGCGCTCGTAGTCATCGAGGCGCTCGACCTCGGCCTCCGCGCTGACGCCGTCGACCTCCACCCTGTAGCGGCGCGGGCCCACGTTGCTGACGCGGAAGCGGTACCCATGGCCGCCGTGGCGCAGTTCGATCGTGCGGCCCACCTTCGCCTCCGCCTCGGGCCGCCCGCGGCGCGCGAAAGCATAGAAGCGCGCCCTTTCCAGGCTCGTCTCGATCTCGCTCATCTCGACCGCAGCCTGGACCAGCGCGACGTCGCCGTGGGGCGGCGGTCCCACCTCGCCGCTGATCTGCAGCCGGTCGAGCCAGGTGTTGTCGACCTCGCCCGCCCGCAGGTCCGGGTGGTCGAGCAGCTCCAGCAGGAAGCCCTGGTTGGTGGTGCCGTCGCGGAGCACGACCATGGTCTCCCGCAGCGCCCGGCGCAGCCGCGCGACCGCCTCGGCGCGGTCGGCTCCCCAGGCGATCAGCTTCGCCACCATCGAGTCGAACTCGCCGGGGATGTCGTCCCCCTCCCCGATGCCGGTGTCCACGCGCAGCCCCGGGCCGCTCGGGAGTCGCAGCATCTCGACCCGGCCGGGCGTGGGCGCGAAGCCGAGCGCCGGGTCCTCCGCGTTCAGGCGCGCCTCGATCGCGTGTCCCCTGGGGCCGGGCGGATCGCCCTCGAGGCGCCCGCCTGCGGCTACGTGGAGCTGCAGCTTCACCAGGTCCAGCCCCGTTACGGCCTCGGTCACCGGGTGCTCCACCTGGAGCCTCGCATTCACCTCCATGAATGAAAACGACCGCTCCTCGGGCTGGTAGAGGAACTCGACCGTGGCGGCACCGCGGTAACCCGCCGCCCTCACCAGGCGCGCTGCGGCTGCTTCCAGCTCGCGCTCCTGCCCGGCGTCGAGGGCCGGGCTCGACGACTCCTCGATCACCTTCTGGCTGCGCCGCTGCACGCTGCAGTCGCGCGTGCCGACGGCCCAGACGCCGTCATGGCCGTCGGCGATCACCTGCACCTCGACGTGCCGGGCGGGCGTGATCAGCTTCTCCAGCAGCACCGTCCCGTCGCCGAACGCGGACAGGGCCTCCGCGCGTGCGTGATCGAAGGCGTGCGTCAGCTCGCCCGGGCCGTCCGCGCGGCGGATGCCCCGCCCGCCGCCCCCCGCCGCCGCCTTGACCAGCACCGGAAAGCCGATCTCCTCGGCGTGCCGCACCGCCTCGCCGGCGTCCTCGACGGCCCCGCCGCTCCAGGGCGCCACCGGCACGGCCACCTCCTCGGCCATCCGCTTGGCGTTGACCTTGTCGCCGAGGCGGCGCATGACGTCCGCGTCCGGGCCGACGAAGACGACGCCGAGCCGCTCGCAGAGCTCCGGGAAACGCGGGTGCTCGGCGACGAATCCCCACCCGACCCAGGCCGCCTCGGCACCGGTCGCGACCAGCGCCCGCTCGAGCGCGGCGTAGTCGAGGTAGCGGTTCTTCTGAGAGCCGTCGGCGGAGTCGACGAAGCTCGCCGAGCCGAGGCCGAAGGCCTCGTCGGCGTGCCGGACGAACATCGCGTTCCGCTCCGGCTCGGTGTAGAGGGCGATCAGGCGGATCGGCTCGGGACGGCCCTCGTTCAGCTCGCGAACCGCGTGGATCAGCCGCATCGCCGGCTCGCCCCGGTTGACGATCGCCAGTCGCTGGAACTCTCTCTGCACGGCTCGCCCCGCCCCGGCCGCCTAGGTCATCGCCGCACGAAGGGGTTTCAGGACGTCCTCCTCGGTCGCGCCTGGCAGCTCGATCGTGCGGTAGCCCTCGAGCCTCACCTGGACGCGGCCGGACCCGTCCACGACCTCGGCGTCGACGCCCTCCCCGCCGTCTCGCGGGTGGACGACGGCCCATGCCGGACCCGCGACCTCCCCCGGATAGCGGGTGATGCGGTCGACGTGGGTGGGCAGCGCCATGCGACCGGCCGAGCCGAGCTCGTACACGCCCGCGGTCTGGAAGCAGAGCTCGATCAGGCGCGGCGCCATCTCCATCGGCTGGCCGGGCGGCTCGTGGTCGGGGGGAAGGTTGGGCGCCAGCTCCCCGAGCACGGCCCCGTTGCTGCGCCAGGCGCGCTCGAGCACCTGGTAGGCGGGCCCGTGGAAGTAGACGCGGTAGACCGCGTCGTGCTCGACCACCGGGCGATCCGGCGGGCCATTGGGCTTCTCCTCCGGCGCGGGCGCGGGCGGGGGGTCACGCGTCAGGCGCACCCGGCCGGTGAAGTGCACGGTCTCCTGCTCGCCCTTCCCGTGCAGCTCGCGCCGCCCGATCAGAGCGCAGTCGGCGCTCAGCGTTCCGTCGCCGCCGTCGCGCAGGAGCGCCTGCACCTCGAGCGTGCGCGGCTCGTCGCGGTAGAACTTGACGGGGGCCAGCAGGTTCACGTCCTCGACCGCGGCGACGTGCCATCCGGGCAGGATCGCCGCGGCCGCCTCGGCGAACGCCTCGATCCCCATCACCCCCGGCAGGACCGGGACCCCGTCGATCCGGTGATCGTGGAGGAAGGCCTGCCGCCGTGGATCGAGGTCGGTGAGGACCCGCAGGCCCTCCCCCACCCTCATCGCGGCGATCCGCTCGCTCATCGGCCCCGGCGGCGCGGCGGCTAGCTTCGTCGCCTCCGCCGCGTCGATCCCGCCGGTGGAGTGGCGCTCGGAGGCCAGCAGGCCGAGCGATCCGGCGACCAGAACCTCGCCGCCCGGCCCGGCGGCAGTCAGCTCGCGGCGGACGACCGGCACGCCGATCTGGGGCGGCAGCATGTCTATCCCCGCCATCTCCATCATCTTGGGGATCGAGCCACGGGTCGCCATCCCGATCTCGGCCCAGGCAGTCCAGTCGATCGCCGTCCCTCGCTCGGCGGGCCCCTCCCCCCGGCGCAGCGAGGAGATGGACTTGCAGAGGAGGTCGTTGGCGGCCGAGTAGTCGGTCTGGCCGGCGTTCCCGAAGCGCCCGGCGATCGAGCTGAAGACGACGGCGGTGCCGATCTCGGCGTCGCGCAGGCCGTGCAGCAGGTTGAACCAGCCGTCGACCTTGACGTCGAAGACGAGGTCGTACTCCGCCTGCGGCTTGTCGGGCAGGAAGTGGCTGATCTCGAGCCCGGCGGCGTGCATCAGCACGTCGACGCGCCCGCCCGCGGGGGCGACGGCTTCGGCCACCTGGGCCGGATCGGTCAGGTCCACCTGGTGCCAGTGCGCGGTCCCTCCCGCGCCGCGGATCGCCTCGATCGCGCTGAGCGCCGCCCGCGCCCGCTCGAGCCGCGCCAGCTCGCGCTCGACCAGCTTCGGCGTCGGGCGTTCGCCGCCCTGTTTGATGCGGTCGGCGAGATCGCGCTTGAGCTGGTCGCGGTCGGAGGCGAAGCTCTCCAGGTCCGGGTCATCGGGATCCGGCTCGGGCACGAGGTCAAGCAGGTGGAAGGTGCCGCCCGAGGCGGCCGCGAGATCCGCCGTGATCGCCGAGACGATGCTCCCGGCCGCCCCGGTGACGACGAAGGTCGTCTCGGCGGTGAGCTCACGCCCGGGATCGGGCTCCGCCGCCTGTTCGGCGAGCCCGACCGTCCAGCGCAGCTCATCCGCGTGGCCGACCTCGACCGCGCCCGGGTCA
>DASSYK010000113.1:0-3232 GCA_035703345.1 Solirubrobacterales bacterium | reverse complement strand
CGCCGCCCGCGACCGCGGCCCCGGTGGCGGTCCCGCCCGCGGCGGCACCGCCGGCCGCGGCGGCTCCGGCACCCGCGCCGGTGGCGGCCGTGCCGCCCGCTCCGGCGCCTGCGCCTCCGCCGAAGAGGCCGGTCAGCTTCGCGACGATCGCGCCCTTCAGCGCCAGCAGCGGGCCGGCGGGGAAGACGGCGGCGAGCACCTTCGAGTTCTTGCGCAGCTCCTTGCGGAACTTCTCGCAGTTCTCGCAGGCCTTGACATGGCGCCGCGCGGCGCCGTCGAGCTTGGCGAGGCCCTCGGCGGCCTCGGCGAGCTGGACGCGCACCTCGTCGCAGGTGAGCTGGCGCGCCTGGCTCGACTCGGCGAGGGCGATCCGCGCCCGCACCAGCAGCGACTTCACGCCAGGCACCGTGGTGTCCATCGCCTGGGCGATCTCCTCGTAGCTCATCGCGTCGATCTCGCGCAGGAGCAGGGCCGAGCGCTGGGTCTCGGGCAGGTGGGAGACGTCGTCGAGCAGGCTGCGGAACTCCTCGCGGCTCTGCACCCGCTCGAGCGTGGTCACGCCGTGCATGTGCGGGTGGTCGTCCATCGTGTCCTGGCCGTCCGCGGTCGGCTTGCGAAGGTGGTTGAGGCAGCGGTTGCGGGCGATCCGGTAGAGCCAGGGCCGGACGGCGATCTCGCGCTCGTCGGCGACCATCGCGTTGTAGGCGGCGACGAAGACCTCCTGGAGCACGTCCTCCGCGTCCTCGGTCGAGCGGAGCATCTGGCGGCAGAAGCCCAGCAGCCGCGACTGGTAGCGCTCGACCAGCTGCTCGAAGGCATGCTGCTGGCCGCGCCGGGTCAGGGTGACCAGGCTGGCGTCGTCCTGGAACTTGAGCAGCGGCGAGCGACGGGCGAAAAGCCCGCGCTTCTGCGCGTGTGTTAGTGCGGAGGCTTCCACGGGGGATCGGACTGCGTGGAGAGCTGGCGCGTTCTCCCTCAGCCCGTATGAACACGGTAGCGCCCGTTGTGTTGCGCTTCCAGCAGCCTTAACCGCGCCGTTAGAAAGGCGCAATTACCTGCTTTTCCGCTTTTCCGGGGACGCAAACCGATGCGCGCGGCTCTGCGGCGCCCGGAGCTAGGATCGGGCCGGGCACTCCCGCCGGGGTGACGGAACTGGATATACGTGGCCGGCTTAAACCCGGCTGTCCCCGATGGGGGCATGTGGGTTCGAATCCCACCCCCGGCATCGCGAGTCCGCAGGCGGTGAGGGTCGCGAACGGCTAGTCGCCCGCGAGTCGCCTTTCCACGGAGCGGACCTTGTCGTCCAGGGTCTGCTCGCGGTCGCGACGCTCGTCCAGCTTCAGCACCGTGTAGACGCGGGGGAGGCCGAGCTCGAAGGGGACGCGGTGCAGCTCGCCGACCACGGCGAGGATGTCCTCGGTCGATCCCTCGAGGGAGGTGCCCATCGCGTGCAGGCGATAGCCCACCTTGTCCTGGGCGGCCAGCCGGCGCCGCATCTCGGCGATGTACTCGCCCGCGCTCGGGTCGGAGCGCCCCAGCCCGATGACGGTGAGGTCCGCGGTGGCCACGCCGGGATTGTCGCCGACCCGGCGCGCTCGCGGCGGCGTATCGTTGCGACATGGACGTAGTCGTCGTCGGAGGTCACGGCAAGGTCGCCCGCCGGCTGCTGGGGCTGCTCGCCGATCGCGGCGACAGGGCACGGGGCGTGATCCGCGACCCCGCGCAGGCGGCCGACCTCGAGGCCGTCGGGGCCGAGGCCGTCGTCTGCGACATCGAGAGCGAGCCGCTCGCCGACGCCGTCGCGGGCGCCGACGCCGTCGTCTTCGCGGCGGGCGCCGGGCCGGGCAGCGGCCCCGAGCGCAAGCGCACCGTGGACTACGGCGGTGCGGTCAAGCTGATCGAGGCCGCGCAGGGGCAGGGAATCAGGCGCTACGTGATCGTGAGCTCGATCGGCGCCCACGACCCCGCCGGCGGGCCCGAGCAGATGCGCCCGTACCTCGAGGCGAAGGCGGAGGCCGACGCCGCGCTGGAGGACTCGGGCCTCGACTACACGATCGTGCGCCCGGGCTCCCTGCGGGACGACCCGGGTACCGGGCTGGTCGAGATCAGCACCGATCTCGGCCGCCGCGGGCCGGTCCCGCGCGACGACGTGGCCGCGGTCCTGGCCGAGGTGCTGGTCGCCGGCAACACGATCGGCAAGACCTTCGAGCTGTTCGCGGGGGAGACCCCCATAGCGGAGGCCGTCCGCGCCCTCTAGAGCCTGGTGAAGACCGTCTTCGTCTCGAGGTAGGCGTCGAGGTTGGCGTGCCCCTTCTCGCGGCCCAGGCCCGAGGCCTTGAAGCCGCCGAAGGGGGCCGCCGGGTCCGCCTGGCCCCAGCCGTTGATGTAGATCGAGCCGGCCCGGATCATCGCGGCGAGGCGGTGGGCGCTGGAGACGTCGCGGGTCCAGACGCCCGCAGCGAGCCCGTACTCCGTGGCGTTGGCGCGCGCGGCGACCTCCTCGAGGTCGTCGTACGGCATCGCTACGAGCACCGGGCCGAAGATCTCCTCGCGGGCGATCTTCATCTCGTCCGCGACGCCGGCGAACAGGGTCGGCTCGATGAAGTAGCCGCCGTCGCCGTTCTCCGGAGGGCCGCCGCCGGCGAGCAGCTCCGCGCCCTCGGTCCGGCCCGAGTCGATGTAGCCGAGCACCCGCTCGTGCTGCTCGGCCGAGACGACGGGGCCGATCTCGGTGCCCTCGTCGAGGCCGGGGCCGACCTTGGCGGCGCGCGCGATCTCGGTCAGGCCGCTGAGCACCTCGTCGTAGTGGCCGGAGTGCACGAAGAGGCGCGAGCCGGCGTTGCACACCTGGCCGGAGTTGAAGTAGAGGGCATCGAACGAGCCCTTGACCGCCGCCTCGAGGTCGGCGTCGGGGAGGACGATGTTCGGGCTCTTGCCGCCGAGCTCGAGCGTCACCCGTTTGAGCGAGCGGCCACACTTGGCGCCGATCTCACGGCCGACGACGGTCGAGCCGGTGAAGGCAACCTTTTCGACGCCGGGTGAGTCGACGAGCGCCGCGCCGGTCTCGCCGTCGCCGGTGAGCACGTTGACGGTGCCCTCGGGAAAGCCGGCCTCGAGGCAGAGCTCGCCGAGCCGCAGCGCGGTCAGCGGAGTCTGCTCGGCCGGCTTCAGCACGAGCGAACAGCCGGCGGCAAGGGCCGGGGAGATCTTCCACACCGCCATCAGCAAGGGG